>JALWHA010000165.1 GCA_027038695.1 Acidobacteriota bacterium | reverse complement strand
TGCGTCAACCTCTCCCTTTGACATTAAAAGGCCAGCAGTGTTGTCAGTTATTACAAAATGGGGAATATTCTCTTTCACCATTTCGTAAGCGGTAAGCCTCGCTCCCTGAAGGTAAGGCCTTGTTTCGTCAACTAAAACCTTTTTTATCAACCCTCTTTTGTGCAAACTTCTTATCACCCCCAATGCTGTGCCGTAATCCCCTGTTGCAAGAGCCCCTGCATTGCAATGAGTGAGTATTGACACCTTTTTGTTAAACAAATCAGCCCCGTGTTCACCCATCTTTTTGTTCATTTCAATGTCTTCAATATGAATGTTTTTCGCTTCCTGTTCCAATTTTTGAATATTTCCGTTGGTTTTTTCATACACTTTTATCATTCTGTCCAGTGCCCACTTTAAATTAACGGCGGTAGGCCTTGTGTCAAAGAGTATGTTATAAACCTCATTAGCGTCTTTGTTTTCTTTTATCCCTATCACAAAACCGTATGCGGCAGTTATCCCTATTGCAGGTGCACCCCTTACAACCATGTCTTTTATAGCCTTTGCAACCTGTTCAACACTTTTACAAACAACATATTCTTCTAAAAAAGGCAGCCTCCTCTGGTCAAGCAGAAAAAGTTTTTCGTCTTTAAATTGAATATGGTTCATAAGCACTCCTTTATTTTCGGCAGTCTTAAAAATTTTAATATGAATTATTGACAAAAACAATATTCTTTTTTAACATAAAAACACAAAATGCTTGAAGAGGGAATTTTATGATACTGGAAATTAACGAACAACACCCACAGCCTTATAAAATAAGAAAAGTTGTTGAAATTTTAAACAATGACGGGATTATTATTTATCCTACCGACACTATTTACGGCATAGGCTGTTCAATTTACTCGCAAAAGGCAATAGAGAGAATAAGGCAGATAAAGGGAAGGGAGAAAAATAAGTTTTTCTCTATACTCTGCTATGACTTGAAAGATTTGTCAAAGTATGCAAAGAATGTGTCAAACGAGGCTTACAAATTAATGAGAAGGATTTTGCCAGGGCCTTACACTGTTGTGCTTCAGGCTTCAAGGGAGTTGCCTAAAATCCTGCATTCAAAGAGAAAAACTGTTGGCTTAAGAATACCTGACCATAAACTTTCAAGGGAAATTGTTAAGGAATTAGGCCATCCAATAATTACCACAAGTGCCAATAGAAGCGGGCAGGAGCCTTTAAACGACCCGAAACTTCTTGAAAAGGAGTTTGGGAAAGAGGTTGATGTGGTAATTGAGGGAGAGGTGCTTTTTTCAGAGCCGTCCACAGTCATTGATTTAAGCGAGCAACCTTTTAAAATCCTGAGAAAGGGACAGGACCCTTACGAAGTTACCGAAGTATATGAACAAAATGAATGAACTGCTTTTAAACTTATCTAAATCGTTTCCTTTTCCTTTAATAATTTTAGATTATAACGGTAATATTGAATTTATAAACAACTCTACCGCACTATTCTTCAAACACTTTGATATCCCTTCAATTTCAATCACAAACTTTAGAGATTTCAAATCTTATTTCCCTCAACTACACTCATTTGTTGAAAGTTACTATACCGATATTTTTTCGGGAAATCAAAGCAAATACGGAATTAAATTTTCAGAAGATTATATAGCGGATGTTACTTTAATGCCTAATTTTGAAAATAGAGAACTGAAGAATTTAACTATCATAATTGAGGATAGAACAAGTCATTATAAAAAGGTCAACGCATATGAGGTAAATTCCTTATTTTTAAAAGAAGTTATTGAAATAAAAGATTTATCCGCCGGCAACTCCAAAAAACTTTTTCAAAAAACACTTAATTTATTAAATCAAATAACCAATCAGGAAAAAATACTGATAGCATTCGGGAGCAATGATCTTAGCAATAATTTCTTTTACAAAGGGTTTACAAAAAATGAGGCGGAAAGTATTGTTAACAATCAAAATATCATTAACCTAATCTTTAACGAAGAACACTTAAAACCTTATAATATTTTAAAAAATATTTATTTTATTCCAAATTTGTTAATGGCTAATGAAGGCATTAAAATTGAAAATAAAGACAATAGTACATTAATGTGCGCTATTATAAAAAACAGAAAAACACCTTTCGGTATTATTTTTATTGAATTTAAAAGCAATATTATCCCTTATGTATCCATGCTTAAACAGATCTCGCTGTTTCTAGAATTTGCACCTCTAATTTTCGGGAATTATGAAAAAACAAAAGAATTAATATACCAATCTAACTTTATTCAATCAATAATCAATGAACTGCCTCAAAACATAATAGTCTGCGACTCAGACTTTCAAGTGGAATTGATTAACGGGCAGGTTTCTGAAAATATTAAAGATTTTGATAAAAAAGAAATACATTTAAAAGAGATAATAGGGAAAAAATTATTCGAATCACTTTTAAAAATGGAATTTAATCATAATAAATCAATTGAAATCGTAGAAGGAGATAAATATTACAATTTATCATTTTCAAAAATCAAATTCGGAAAAAAAACAAAATTAATTGTAGTTATTACAGATATCACTGAAAGAAAAATCCTTGAAGAAAAATTAATAGAAAAAGAAAAATTAGATGTCGTAAAGTCATTCTGTGTAACCGCTAACGACAGAATAAATACCCCCTTAACAGTTATGTCCACAAAATTGGATATCCTTGAAGAATACGCTAAAAATGAGAGTTTGCAAAAAGATATAGTATTCAAAATAACTTCAACATTGAAAAAACAGATTGATAAAATTGCAAACACTATTAGCGAACTGAATTCATTAAAAGAGGTTAAACTAATAAAATACGCTAATCTGGATAATACAAAGCAGATTAAAACTTAATAAATCTCATAAAGAATAGACTGTAAACAAAAAATAAAGTATACTTTTCGTGAAAAAAAATTGGTTAAGGAAGTTTATGAAACAGGGAAAATTGTTTTTAAAAGACAAAAAAACTTACTTTGACTATGCAATTCTCACCTTTCTAACCGAAACGGAAGAGTTCTTAAATGTAAAGCCCGGCAATTTTTTTATGCTTGAGGCAAGCACATTGTTAAAAAAACCTATAAGCGTTATGGATTGCCATAAAAACGACAGAACAATTAAGTTTCTGGTAAAAAAGGTTGGCAAGGGGACAGAGTTTTTATATAACCTTGAGCCTGGGAAAGTAATAGACGCTGTCGGGCCTTCGGGCAACTCATTTCCCATTGAAGAAGAAAAAGAATACATTTTGGTAGGCGGGGGAAGCGGAATACCGCCCCTTTACTTTCTCTCTAAATCCCTTAAAAAAGAAAAGCACATTGTTGTTTACGGGGGAAGGACAAAAAAAGACATAGTCCCGATATTTGGCAAATCCGCACAAACTTTAATTACCACAGAAAGCGGGGAATTGGGGATTAAGGGAACGGTAATTGACGGAATAAAAAAAGCACTTCACAAAAAGGGGTTTAAAAAACCTGTAATATTATCCTGCGGGCCTGAAGCAATG
>JALWHA010000164.1 GCA_027038695.1 Acidobacteriota bacterium | reverse complement strand
CAAAAATATCCTTTTTTTCTTTTAATGAAAGTGGTTTTTCTATTTTTTCTTTGTTTATAAAAATAAAATAAGTAAAAAAGAATAATAGGAGGCCAATTCCTACGCAGCCTAATAATATATTGCTTTGCATCAGGTTTGTGAAAATATTCAATAGAATGATATATGAAAATGAAATAATAAATCCGTAAACAATAGCACCAGATATAACAGCTCCTCTTTTTAATGAAAATCCTATATAAAAACCTAAGAAGGGGGACAAAAAAACAAATAGAATCATTGCAAGACGCCTGGTGGTTATTGATATCGCAATTTTATCTTTTTGTTTCAATAAGTTAATAAGATTAGTTAAAGTTAGTTTGTCTATTTTCCCCTTTTGTGAATCCTTTTTTTTAAAAAAATTCGGATTGATTGATACAAGTAAAATTTTTTTCTCGAAATCGGATTCTGATAATTTGCTTAAATTTGATTCGGTAAAGGAGTAGGTTTTCCCTTTGTAAAACTTAAGGGATAAAGACAAATTTTTCTCATTCAAGCTTAATTTTGCTTTCTTACTGTATATGATTTCAAAGTTATCAAAGTTTTTGTAACTAAAAGCGGTAACATTATTGAAAACATTTTTTTGCACTTGTGTTGCAAACAGATAAAAAGAGTCAGATATTTTATTAAATTCTCCTGATTTTAAAGAATAAACAACAGACCTGATATTAATTTTATTGATAACGTTATCTCTCTTTTGCTTGGATACGGGTAATATTTGAAATACTGTGAATGCGTAAACCATAGATGCTATCAAAGAAAATATCAGGTAAGGAGATTGTTGTTCTTTTAGGTTGATTCCCGACGAATTAATCGCTATTAATTCAGAATTTGACGCTAATTGAAAAGTAACAAATAACGCCGCAAAAATTACCGAAAAAGGAAGCGTATTTGCGAACGTTTTAGGGAGCATGTATAAAATAAGAAGAAAACTGTCGTATGTAGGAGCATTTTTCTCTACAACCAAAGAGGATAGTAAAAAAAGATTCTGGATAAAGAATATAAATGAATAGACGACTTCTGCTGCAATAAAAGTTAAAAAAAGTTTTTTTAATATGTAGTTTTTAATAATTATTCCTTTTTTCATATCTAAATTATTTTATCAAAGTATTTATTTGAACCAAAACTTATTCATTCTTTTTAATGATTAAATATCTGACTGTGCAATAAACACTCTCCAAATCATATTAATGGCCATCTCCCTTGTTTCACATTTAATTTTAAAGTATATTGCTATAACTTCCTATAACATATATTATGTAAACTAAGATGGGTTGCATTGGGGAGATGGCTGGTGTTGAAAGAGAAAATCTGTGGCCTGATAAAAAAAAGAAGACGCATAACTTATTTAAGTTAATTTTGTTTGTTTTTTCTGAGATTGTTTTCTTTAACTGGTATTTCTTTACTTATGGTTTTTACTATGATATAGATTATAAATGAATTTTGGTTACGATTACTTTAATCTTTTGGAGGAGAAAGAATATGGTTAAACGAGTTTATAATTTTTATGCGGGTCCTGCCACCTTGCCTTTAAGCGTTGTTGAAAAAGCGTCTAAAAATGTTTTGGAATTTGAAGGGTTGGGATTGTCTATTATGGAAATTTCACATAGGGCAAAAGAGTTTGATAACGTAATAAAGGAAGCCCAAAAAGACGTTAAAGAGTTAATGGGTTTAGGTGATGATTACCATGTGCTTTTTTTACAGGGAGGGGCGTCTCTTCAGTTTCATATGATTCCTTTAAATTTAATGGTATCGGATAAACCTGCGTTATATGTAAATACTGGTGCGTGGTCGAAAAAAGCTATAAAGGAATGCTCTATTTTAGATAAGGAAAATACTAAAGTGGTTGCTTCTTCGGAAAGTAAAAATTTCTCTTTTATTCCGAATGGCTTTGATGTGCCTCAGAACGCAAGTTATTTGCATATTACAACGAACAATACTATTTCAGGCACCGAATACCACTATATTCCAGAGGCAGGGAATGTCCCTTTGATTGCAGATATGTCTTCAGACGCATTATGCAGGAAATTAGATTTTAATAAGTTTGCGTTAATATACGCAGGTGCTCAGAAGAATTTAGGCCCTGCGGGAACCACTTTGGTTGTTATTAGAGACGATATGGTCAAGCGTTGTGAAAGCAAAAACTTGCCTACCCTTTTAAATTACAAAACTCATGTGGATAAAGAGTCTCTTTTTAACACACCGTCGGTTTTTGCTGTTTATGTTGTGCACCTTGTGCTGAAATGGATAAAAGACGAGATGGGCGGTCTTGAAAATGTTGAGAAATACAATAGAAAAAAAGCGAGCCTTCTTTATTCGGCAATTGATGAAATGGGAGATTTTTATAATGGTACCGCAGAAAAGGATTCAAGGTCATTAATGAATGTTACATTCAGGCTTCCTGATGAAGAGTTGGAAAAGAAATTTGTCGCAAAAGCGGCTGAAAAAAACTTGATAGGGCTTAAGGGACATAGAAGCGTCGGAGGTATCAGGGCGTCTATCTATAACGCTTTTCCATATGAAGGGGTTGAAAAATTGGTGGACTTTATGAAAGAGTTCAGAAAAAATAATTAAACCTTAACTTTAAATTATTTGTTTATTTTATTGAAAGCACTCCTAAAATTAGTAAATGGAGTGCTTTTTTAATTCTTCAAAGAGTGAGTTAAAAGCTTTAAACCTGTGACTTATTTTATTTTTTTCTTCTAAAGGCATTTCGGCAAATGTCATATTCATAGGGGGATAAAAGAATATTGGGTCGTATCCAAATCCTTTGTTTCCCTTTAACTCAAAAGAGATGTACCCCTCTACCCTTCCCTCTTTACAAAATTGAGTTTTGCCTTTTTGAGCCAAACAGAAAACGCAAATAAATCTTGCACTCCTTTTTTTTATATTGTTAATGTTTGACATTTTCTTTATTATTATCTTGCACTTATCAAAATAATCTAAGGTGTCACTTAGATATCTTGCGGAGTAGATGCCCGGTTCCCCGTTTAACGCGTCTATTTCTAATCCCGAGTCGTCTGCTACAACAGGCAAATCGGTAAAGTTTGAGTAGAATTCTGCTTTAATCTTAGCATTTTCAATGAAGGTTTTACCGTTTTCTTCAACCTTTAAATTTGTTAAATTAAGATCTTTCAAACAGTATATATCAAAATTTTTCCCGGCTATATCCTTTACTTCTTTAACTTTGTTTTCGTTACCTGTGGCAAAAAGGAGTTTGATTTTTTTCATAATTGTTTTTTTAAAATGCTATTTTGAAAAGTTATGAGGCTGTTAATTCCTTTAAATGCTATATCTAACATTGTCAGCAATTCTTCTCTCGGAAAAGCAAATTTTTCAGCCGTTCCTTGAATTTCTACTATTTTCCTATTATCGGTCGCAACAAGGTTTAAATCTACTTCTGCATTAGAATCCTCGCTATAATCAAGATCTAACAGTATTTCTCCGTTAACTTTTCCTACTGAAACCGCTGCAACAT
>JALWHA010000163.1 GCA_027038695.1 Acidobacteriota bacterium | reverse complement strand
CTTTTGTATAAGTGTACCTGTCGTCTTCGGGAAGTTGAACCGTTACCCCTAATGCCCTACCTCTCGGAATTATAGTCACCTTGTGAATTGGGTCGGCACCGGGTAGCAATGCGGCTACAAGAGCATGCCCCGCCTCGTGGTATGCCGTGTTTTTCTTTTCTTCTTCAGATAAAACCATGGATTTTCTTGCAAGCCCCATAATGACTTTATCCTTTGCTTCCTCAAAATCTTCCATCTCAACTAATTCTTTATCTTTCCTTGCGGCAAGCAAAGCGGCTTCGTTCACAAGGTTTGCCAACTCAGCCCCCGCAAATCCCGGGGTGCTTCTCGCTATTATGCTTAAATCAACATCTTCCCCTAAAGGTATCTTTCTCGTATGGATATTCAAAATTGCTTCCCTTCCCTTAACATCAGGCCTGTCAACTACAATCCTTCTGTCAAACCTTCCCGGCCTTAAAAGTGCCGGGTCTAATACGTCAGGCCTGTTGGTGGCGGCAATTAATATAACTCCCGTCGCTGTTTCAAAACCGTCCATCTCAACAAGCAACTGGTTCAATGTCTGCTCTCTTTCGTCGTGTCCGCCTCCTAATCCCGCTCCCCTATGCCTTCCTACGGCATCTAACTCGTCTATGAAAATAATACAGGGAGCATTTTTCTTACCCTGTTCAAACAGGTCTCTAACCCTTGAAGCACCTACTCCGACAAACATTTCAACAAACTCTGACCCGCTTATGGAGAAAAACGGCACACCCGCTTCCCCCGCTACCGCTTTGGCAAGCAATGTTTTTCCCGTTCCGGGAGGTCCCATCAAGAGTACGCCTTTAGGTATCTTTCCGCCTAACCTTTGAAATTTTTTCGGGTTTTTGAGAAACTCAACAACCTCCAAAAGTTCTTCTTTAGCCTCTTCAACCCCGGCGACATCTTTAAATGTCACTTTTTTATTGTCCACAAGCCTTGCTTTGCTTTTCCCGAAACTTAAAGCCTTGGCTCCGCCTCCCTGCATCTGCTTCATAAACATTATCCATATTACGATAAGCACAACTAAAGGCGCCCAACTGATAAGAACCGTCATAAAGGTGGATTCTTTGTCTTCAATTATTTTAAAATCTTCCAGATTTCTCCACTTTAAAATATCGCTAATAATATCAGGGTAATCTGCGGGAACAACCGTAACAAATTTCTGATACTTAGTATTATTTTTAACAAACGGGGATATAAATTCCCCTTTGACGTTCTGCCCCTTCTTCTCAACTTTAGCGATATTTCCCTTTTCGCCCTGTTCCATAAATTGCTTAAAGGTTATATCGGTAATCTTTGTTTCCGCATGCATAAAAATATTTACTAATAAAAATATCAATGAAAAGGCAAATAGCCATAATAGTATAGTTTTTACATTATCGTTCACCTTATAATCCTCCTCTTATAATATGCAGGTTTGATTTTATCCTAAACAATCTTCCATGTAAACCTTAATTAAATTATGGTTTTTTATCGGTTTTTTCAGAGTATCCGAAACGGCGATGCCGGGTATGTACAAGATCTTGTTGCATTTTTTCACCACAAAGACCGTCTCCCTTTCAAATTTGCTTAATCCCCTTTTTTTAAGAAACCTGTTCAAATCAAAGACTTCTTTACCGTTATAAATAAAATTATCTTTTTCATAATCAACCCTTACGATTGATACAGACGAATCTAAAAGAGATTTGTCAAAAACAACGAAACGATTTTTTTTGCTTAGCTCAAATTTACTTGTATGTTTAAACACAAATTTGCAACCTAAAGGGAGCGGATATTCACCTGTGGATTTAACGGAAAAACCAAATTCCCCGAAAAATTCCTGTTTTATTAAATATAGATGCTTTTTTGTTTTTGCCGCATATAAAGATTTGTCGGGGAATAAACTCCTTTGGGAAGATTTTAAAAGCCTGACAAATTCAAAAAGATCTTTTAATAGCCTTTTAGTAACCCTGTAAGTGCTGCCTGAAACTTTTTCAAAAAGAAAAAGCATTAACTCATAAAAGGAATAATCGGGAAGATTTTTTAAATAATTTAGTTTAACCCTTGCACCGCAATTATCCCATACTCCCTTTCCATATAAGGAATTCTCAATAAAAAAAGAATGGGACTTCAGGGAATTATCAATATTTTCAAACAGGGAAGAAAACCTTTGTCCCGCATTATGTCCAAAAACCTTGTACAAGTCATTAATCAACACATTTCTTACCGCGTTTCTCTTTATCTTTTCGTCAAAATTGCTTTTATCCACCTTGTATTTAATGTTGAAACTATCAAGGGATTCCCTGATTTCATCTTTTGTAAGGCAAAGTACAGGTCTGATAAGAAAATTGTTGCGCGAGGTAATGCCTTTTAGCCCCCTTATCCCCGTCCCCCTTTCAATATTCAGGAAAAAGGTTTCAATTGAATCTGTCAGATTATGTGCCAATGCAATTAAATCCCCTTTCCCCTCCGCAATCAAACTCTTGAAAAAGGAATGCCTCAAAACCCTCGCCGCCATCTCTGTGGATAAGTTTTTATCTTTTGCATATTTTTCTACATTCCCTCTGTCACAAAAAAAGGGAAGAGAAAACCTTTCGGCCAAATCTCTGACAAATGCCTCTTCTTCGTCTGCTTCTTTTCTTAAATTATGGTTAAAGTGGCAAACGGATAAATCAAAACCCGATTCGCCTTTCAACCCTAACAAAGAGTAAAGCATAAAAACGGAGTCAGCCCCGCCACTAACTGCGGCTATTACCTTGTCCCCTTTTTTTATTAAAGATTTCCCTTTAACAAAATCCGCGGCCTTCAAAAAAGTTTTATGGGAATAAAAGTCTTTCATATTCGTTTCCGCTTACAAACTCCGTTTTAACAGCCGTAAAATTACCCGGCAATAACTTTTTCGCTTTGTTTAAATCTTCCCCGAATATCAAAAATGTAGAACCTGAACCTGAAAGCATAGGTTTAAACCCCTTTAACTTCAAAAAATTAAATAGTTCAAATATCTCCCTATCGTAAAATTCAAGTAATTTATCAAAATCATTGTAAAAATCCCGGTAACTCTTTTTATACAGGGAAAGCACCTTTTCGGAAAACTTAATCAAATCAATACCGCTTTTTTCACATTTTTCGTCAAATAGAGAATACATAGTTTTAGTAGGGTAACGGCTTCCGGTAAAAACCGTAAGAAACTCAATATTAGGCAAATCTTTAATTTTTGTTACCTTTTCCCCTCTGTCCGTTCCCATAACGGTTCCCCCTAAAAAGAACAGAGGGACGTCTGACCCTATCTCCGCCGCTAAATCCAAAAACTTCTTTGTTGACCTTATATTAAAATAATTTTTTAAAAAAAGCAGTACAACCCCCGCGTTTGAACTTCCGCCGCCTAACCCCCCTCCGGAAGGGATCTTTTTATCAATAAATACCTTGTAATAATGAGCATCTACCTTAAACTCTTTTGAAAATAGGTCAATCGCTTTGTACACAAGGTTGGTATCCCCTAACGGAATATCCCTGTTAGAAGATATCTCTATCCCCTTTTTCCCCTTTTCAA
>JALWHA010000162.1 GCA_027038695.1 Acidobacteriota bacterium | reverse complement strand
TTGCAATTCTTTCGGAACAACAGTCCCTGTTCAGTCATCTTCAGGTTTTAACACTCTGGTAAATATCTTTGTGATTAAAACAAAGTACTGCCTGTCTTCATTCCCTTCATTAACATCGTCGGCATGCCTAAATAGAACAAGCCCACCTCCATGTAAAGCAAGACCTGTTGACAAAAAATCAAAAACACCCTCCGGTTTAATAATAATCTTTGTTTGTGCATTACTAATAATCCCTACCGCTCCAAAACCACTTCCATACAGAGGGGTAAGGTCAAGAGTGTTAGCTCCACTTTCAGTAGTTGTTGTGATAACAACATCAGGGACAAAATAATAATCTCCGGTAAAGCCAACAGGTCTTCCTGGATCAATTTTATCGCCGGTTACCACAAAATAGGCAAGCAACCTGTCGTTTGCTCCTCCATAGCTCTGGTTTTCGTCTCCGTCAATATACATCCTTAGTCTGATTCCATTCCCGACAGCTGCATCTTGCTCAACAACTACCTGCTTGGAATTCACCATTGCTTCTTTTACTCCATCAGTCAACATGGTTTTAAACAAAAAGGCTGCCTTCCTTACCCTTGAATCTCTCATAGAAGTTCCCAGTGTAAGGGCTGCGGTGCCCATTAAAATCACGAGCACCGCAATTACAACCAATAATTCTATAAGAGAAAACCCTTTTTTTTCGTTTAATATACTATCCATGACCCTGCCCCTACTTTTTTAGCATTAGCACAGTTCGTAGACAATGGAGAATAAACAGGGATTGATGATGCACCAGCACTATCATCAAGTGGCATAATTCTCAACGGACCGTCCGGGGTATTAATCCAGACTGTACCGTTTACACCTGTTCTAACCGGGCTACCACTTCTACCTTTTGATACCTGTGAACCGTAATCGCTCTGGTTGTCTTCTCTGGTTCCGACAAATAGGTCGGTTACCCCGAAGATATAAAGGGATGAAGTACCCAGGCCGCAGTAATCCCCTGTAGTAGGATATTTGTAAGTAACAAAAACACTAACAGTTTCAAATTGAGTACCTCCAGTACTGGAGTCTTCATAAAAGTAAGTAGTTATAAGTGGGTCTGCAAACATAGTTTCATTGGTCTGAAGGTTAAAGTAATACCCGTCATGGCCTCCTAACGGGACACTGGTATTAAAATTTGAATTACCAATTACAGATGTTAAATCAATAAGATTTTTATTGCCGTTACATGAATCTTCGGGATAAGCTTTCAAGGTGTAAAGGACAGCATTGTTTGCAAAAATCCCATTGGCCACATCAGAACACCCCAGTTCTCCTATAGATATCCACTCATTATTGCTTGAATCAACATAAACCGCAGGCAAAGTTATAATAGCATATTGATTATTTGTCTGGAAAGTTTCACATTTAGAATCATCTAAAAGATCGTACCTGTAGACTTCCCCGTGAGTTGTTCCAACATATACACCTTTGATAAATCTTGCGTCAGCATCAAGAATTCCTGCAGGTGCTGCAAAAAGGAAATCATCATTATGGCCGTTAACTATCTGCACATTCCTTAACAACTCTCCAGTTGCAATATTCATAACGTAGAGGTTCTTACCCTGGGAATTAGTTAAACTGTATCCAGAAGTAAAGAAACCCACATTCATATAATTGTTATCACCCTCTTTTGCTAACCACATAGAAGGATAAGCCCAGGTTTCACCCATATCGGCAAAATCACTGCTTGTAGAAGTATCCCATTTTATCTGAGGATTAAGCGGATTGGTAACATCAAGGCAGAAGTAAGAATTTCCGCCTCCACCCAAACCACAAACAAGCACTGTACTCCACGAATCATCATCAGGGTTGTTGTCATCAAGTGCTCCTATGTCTACGATTTTCGGAGAAGAAGCCACTCCGTAAATATGCAAATTTCTTCCCAGAGTATCCTGGTGTTTTACATCCAGCTGGCCTGAAGGATTGTTGGACGGATCGTAATTATCAATCATTTCTTTGAGATTATTAATTACTCCCCAAGGAATTATCGCCCAAACTTCTTCCCCGCTATAAGCATTAAACCCGTGGAGCATTCCGTCGTTTGCACCCACTACTACCACAGGAGTCCTATTATGCCTTGCAACAACCTTATAATTTAGGTAACTATCCCTCCAGTCTTCAAATCCCATTTCAGGCTCATAAATGGTAGCCGGTGAAGAGTAGGTTATATCAGCAAGCATTCTGGATTGGACAAACTCAATAAACCTGATCGCTTTGGAAACAGCGTTGGAATCACCGTTGTAAACAGTTTGAGCAACTTGATCTACAAGGGCAGAAGACGGCTCCCATTTTTGCTGTGCACTATTATAAACAAACTGATTCAAATTAATCATCTGGAAATTAGGATAACTACCGGCAGGAATCACAAGCTTAATATTTCTCCACGGAATAACATCCTGGTCTGTAGTCGGAATCTGTGTTAAACCTAAAGCATCCCGGATCCCTGGAATATGATTGCCGTTATCATCATAACCGTTCAATACCTTCCCCAGTTGATCTCTTGCGCTCCAGATTACCGGGTAATCAGGTTTATATGTGCCGGTATCTGAGTCATAATCCTGTGGAAAGTAATACAGTTTATGGTCCGTCGCATTTCTATACATAGGCATATAAGCCACCAGATCCCCTTCCCATGAGGGATAGAAAACTTTGGTCGTAAACATGATGTTTGCTTCCAGAGCAGGATATATTCCATTATAAACATGACCTGAAGGGGTTGTAAACTGATTGGCGTGAAAAATAGTTCCCGAGGGAGCCTTGTTCGGGTTAATGGTGCCGAAAATAACATCCGAATTGATAACAACTTCCTGTGCCGATGCCGAATGAACCGCATCTGCAAAAGCCTGCATCAACTCTTCTGAGTTTTGAGGTAAATATGCGTGGCCTGTGTGATTGTGGTAATTCCCATCGTCACCTGCATCTGCCCATGTGTCAAGCCACTGTCTATCACTTTCTTTTAAAGACAAACCGATAATGTAGGTTTTTGTCCCTTTTATAGTGCCTCCTAACTGAATCAAATGGCTGTTATAGATTTGTTGTATAGTGTTTCTTATTGTAGTATTGCTGCAACCGCCTTCAGTACACTCACCATCAGTTAGAAATACCACAGCATAATTTCTACAAGATTCATAAGTATCACTCCCATACTCAGCATTTAAATAAGATTTAACATCTCTCATACACGATTGAATGGGGGTAAAACCACTTGCAAACAATTCTTTTCTCTTCCCGTTATCAGTAGATTCATCATTATTTGCATTTTTCATATCAATCCATTCCAATAGAGACTGCCTGTTAGATTCTGTTTCCAGACCGTCTGAAGGCCAAAGTTCCCATACGGAAAGGCCGGGATTACCAGAGTTAACATGCCAGTAATCAGAACTTCTCCGTAACCCGTCACCATCCCAAACTGTAGAGCTTGATGAAACGGATCTATACGTTCCAAGCGCAAATCTAACATCCGGGTTTCCCGTAAAGATCCTTTTTAAAACAGTTTTTAAAGCAGTTATTTTTGAGACATAGGGGTTAAAAGTTATGCAAATCTTGTCAAGGTAAAGTGTTTCTCCTGAATCGGTTTTTACTTTTACATGCCAGGTACCCTGTCTTTCAATTCCGTAAAAATTGGGGAAAGCATACTGTATTCTATAACGCCTGTAAATTGCTCCGCTTCCTCCGCCTCCTCCGGGGGTACCGCTAAAAGTCATACTCCAACTGTTCAGGGTACCTGTTTTATGTCTTCTATAATCATGTATTTTAATTCTCCACCAACCTTGAGCGTTTTTCCCGTTAAAATAGCTGATATTAAAGTCTCTGTCAAGGTTAGTACCCGATTGCCTGTTCCATATTCTTTTTTTACTTCCGTCAGGTGCATATAACCATATTCTTAAGTCACGCATTCTCGGATGTGTTATTTTCACATGTAAAGTAAGGCTTTGAATTGTAAAAGAATCAGTAACATGACAATAACTATAGGTGTTTCGGTAATCCCTGATATTTTTTGGAACATCGGTAGAGTTATAAGTATAAGTTTGTGAAGAAGAACCGCCACTTCCAAGTTCGCTTTGATTAACATCGTCCTCACCATACGGACTACCGTCTGATTCCCTGTAATAAAACCATTGATTTGTAGGGTGAATTTCAGCCGTTACCCCGTCTTTTTCAACCTCAATGGTAATATTGCTGTCAGCCCTGTCCATACTTCTTGGCATCCACACATCTACGGCAACACCTATATAGTCGGTTTTCCCGCTTTGATCAACATTAAAAGCGGTATCTGTGTACGAAGAAGAAAGTTGAGCCAGAATATCGCTCTGGTGGTAATCAAATGCAGAAGGAGGCTGTACATATTCAAGCGTGCCATCAGAACTCTTTTGATTGGGAAGGTTGTAATGATAATAATCTCCGGCAGCAGGTGATCTATAATACCTTAGAAATCTATAGTCGTAGATGTGTTGGTTTCTTGTATCCCAGGCCATTGACCCGGAGTTATCCACTACAACTAAAATATTTGGTGGCACTGTCTTGTTTATTGGCTCAAGCGGGTCAAACACCTTTCGTTTGCAAGTTGCAAAACTTGAAAACCCGATTGCTATTAAAAGCAAACTTAATACTGATGCGTTTATTAACCTCCTCATATTATCCCCCCTTTATTGTGATATATAATTTGCCTGTACACAGTATCTTTTGGCAACATTAGTGTTTGCCGCGGAACCGCCTTTTTGAGTCCCTGAAGATTGTTCAATCGCGCATATTCTTACCGTTATTAGCTTTGTCCCCAAAATTCTATTTCCCTGTCTGATTATTCCTCTTGCCTGGACAAAGAAATTCCTATCTCTATCTATTCTCATATTTGCCTGAACAACATTGTTATTCGGGTCTCCATCTTCGTCTTCAAGCTGATTTTTCAAATAATTGCCGTCTTCATCTATAAAAATATCGTTATCAATAACCCTGATATAATATTCCCCAACAACATCGTCAGATGTGGTTGAAGGGTCTCCCCTGTCCACCACATAAGAACCTGTAAGAAAAGGGAAATGAGAGTAATATGCTGAATATAGTTGGCCTAAATTGCCCTGTCCGTTTAAAAGCCCGTCAAAATCCGCAAACCTTTGGTCAGGCAATGAGTCTAAATTTGAAGGATTGTAAAAAAGGTAAGTGATAATATCATTGTAAGTTGTTAGCCTGGTATTTACTATATTTTCAAGCCCGGATTCCGCGACATTGAAAGCCTGCTCGTTTTTTTCAAAACTTGTTGCGATCTTTATGCTTGACTTTGACAGGTAGAGTAAAGTCATGCCTAAAACACTTAATAACATTAAGATTATGATTGTTGCGGTTAAAGTTGCCGCACCTTTATTATTAAACATATTCTCCTCCCCTAATTACACGTATATACATTTCTCAACTCACAACCGAACGAATAAACCCTTGGCACTCCTGGCAAAGTTCCGTGTTTCTGCTGATAATCGCTTAAAACAGCATTCCAGCCGACCTCCTGGTTCCATATACCTCCGGAATCTTGATTTATCTGATTTATTCTATCCATAACGCTTACTGAAACACCCTTTTGCTCTTTTGATGTTGCTGTAACTATAAAAATTTTCAATGCTTTCACCTCATACAGGGAAGATAAATCACTTTCATTATAAGTCCAGTTATCTACAATATTATCACTATCTGTATCTACCCCAACGGCAACCTGAAGAGAAAGAACATTGTTCATCAAAGGGGTGTTGTCATTTGCAGTTACAATTCTAAGAACATTATTGTTATCAACATACAAAAGATTATATCCCAAAATATTTGCATCATTACCTGCAAAATTATGAGTATCGGAAGTGTTACCTCCCCATCCAAAAGAAAAAGCAATGACTGTAGTGGTTGCATCTGGCAATGTTACACTATTAATTTTGGCCACCTTGTATTTTTGGTTTAAAGTATCATAGAATAAAATAAGTTTACCGACATCATCTTGAGACAATTGAGTTTTCAATTCAGCCTTTTGTGATGTAACATCATATCCGGTAATTTTAACATCTCTGGATACATCGGCAGCATAGAATGCCACAATATCAGAGGAAATTAGATTATCGTTAGGCCATATAGAAAGCGAAGATGTTCCGCTTGAGCTCCCCTGATCCCCGTCATACCACATCATAGCAGGAACCGGTACTTTTGTAGTTACTCCGAAACCCAAATTTCTCATTTTTTTAGATAGATACCTTAATGCTGTCTGAGTGTTTAATTGCAGATCGTTTATGCTCATTTCTGTTTTTGTTAGCCTTAATTGAGAAGTGAAAATGGTATAAGTCATTCCCATAACGATCATGGCCACAACTGTGCCAACCATTAATTCTACAAGGGTAAACCCTTTTTTATTAGTAAATAACGGCGCTTTGAACAACATTTTTAACCTCCCCTCTTTCTGTCCACGAAACTTTAACTCTCATTAAAGTGCCAGTCCCAAGAGTCTGAGTTGTTATACTTCTTCTAAAAACAACTCCGTTTTGATTACCTTGATTGTCTATCTCGTTGCCCACTTCATCAAAATACCTGGAATCGCCATCTAAATTATTCGCCCAGGCTTTCCCGTGGTTTCTTGCTTTTTCAATAACATCCTGGGCTAAGGTTGTTGCTGTAAACCTTGAGTTTGATGAACTGACCAGGTAAACCGATGTGTAAGACATCCCGGCGATTGCAAGCATGGCAAAAGCAAAAATCGCCGCTGCAATCATCACCTCAATCATTGAAAACCCTTTGTTTCCCCTCATTGGACCTCCTTTATAGACTTTTAGTCTCTAATATTCCTGCAATATCCATGCCCGTTTCTTAAGGGATTTATTTTAATGTTTAGGTAAAAATTACACAAAAAAACAAAAGATAAAGACAATTATTGTCAATCATCTTTTTATCTCAAAATCAAGATAGCCTTTAAGAGTTTCTTCCCTTAATTCCATTCTCTCGACTTCTCCGAAACGAGGGCCTTCTTGTAAATATGCGAGAAAAATTTCAAGATTTTCCTCGTCTCCTTCGCAGTCAATAAAAACACTTCCGTCAGGCAGGTTTTTCACATACCCGTTTATGCCTAAAAGTTTGGCCTTGGTAAGAGTGAAATATCTGAAACCTACTCCCTGAACCCTTCCGTAAACTTTAACAAAAAACCTCTTCCTCATCTCCTACCTCAAAAAATAGGAATATATCAAAAACCCTGCAACAACAATCAATGCGATAACAACGGTTGCAAGAACGAAGTGCTTCTCTAAAAACTCAAGTGCCTCTTCCCCGAACCTTGCAACAAGGAAAGCCTCTATGTAAAACCTTATCCCCCTGCCGAAAATTGAAGCAAACACAAAACCTATTAAATTCATTTTAAATACCCCTGCGGCAATGGTAAAAACCTTATAGGGAAGAGGGGTTAATCCGGCAACAAAGACTACTAAAAAATCGTAATTCGCATAGAGGGTTTTAACATAGTCAAACTTTGCCCATAAATGGTAAAAATCAATTATCGGCTTTGCCACCTGGTTAAATAAAAACATGCCTATCCCGTATCCGAAAACTCCGCCCAATACCGAAAATAAAGTGGTGAAAAAAGCAAACTTTTTCCATTTTTTAGGGTCAAACAGGCACATTGGCGTCAGGAGGGAATCGGGGGGTATAATAAAAAAAGAACTCTCCGCGAACGAGGTTAGACACAGAAAAACAAGAGCATATTCCGAATCTGCTGCCTTTCTTATCCTTTCTTTCCACTTTCTTATCATCAATCCTCCTACGTCCAAGTATTTTATCTTAACTCACAAGGAATAACAAAACTTTTAATCTTGAAATACAATACCTTTAACTGATAGAATTATCAACAAAATTTGGAGTAAATATGCTAAATATTCCGTCAAGAAACGAGAGTATAAAAAAATTCAAAGCAAATGGAGGCGGGATAGTTGCAGTTACCCCTTACCATTACCCGAAGGCTCTTTTTCGCGCCTTTAACATACTCCCGGTTGAACTTTGGGGGCCTCCCAAAATTAACACACTCCAAAGCAAAGCTCATATCCAAACCTATATCTGCTCTGTGGCGCATTCCATATTGGCCTTTTATTTACAGGGAAATTTAGATTTATGCGACTTTATACTCATACCCCACACCTGCGACTCATTGCAGGGGCTCGGAAGCATTTTTCTGGACTTTATTAAACCGAAACAAAAGGTTTTAACATTTTATATGCCGAGAGAGAGAAGAAGTGTTGACATTTCTTTCTTATCAAAAGAGATTGAAAAACTTTACAATCAACTATGCGAATTTACAGGGAAAAAGCCAGATTATGAGGAGTTGCTCCGCCACATTGAGATAGAAGAAAATGCAACAAGAATGCTAAAAAAACTTTTAAGCGAAAGGCAATACCTTGATATAGAGGACTATAAATTTTACTCAATAATAAGGACAAAAGAGTTTCTGCCTGCAGAGGAGTTTATAGAGTTTGCAAACAATGTTTATTTAATGTACAAAACAGATAAGCCGATTAACAAAACCCCTATAATCCTTTCAGGGCTTCTGCCTGAGCCTATGGAGATTTTCAAAATAATAAATGAAAAAAACGGCTTTGTTGCGGGAGACGACCTGGCAATAACGGGAAGAAGGCTTTATCCCCCACCCGAGGGAAGCAACCCTTTTATCAGGCTCGCAAAATCCCTTATCTTCTCTCCTCCCGAGCCCTCAAGGGGAGACAACGTTGAAGCAAGACTTCAAAACCTGCTTGAAATGGCAGAGAGAACAAACTCAAAAGGGGTTATTTTTTATATAGTAACATTCTGCGAACAGGAGTACTTTTATCTGCCACAATTGAGAAAGGGGTTAAGGGAAGAGGGGATAAAATCCATTCTGATTGATACAGACATAAACCAGGAGTTATCCCAGCAGGCAATAACAAGGCTTGAGGTTTTTCTGGAGACTTTGCAATGAATATTCTAAAAGCGGCAAGATACTTTTTAATGACAAACCTTATAGGCAAGCCTTATTTAAGGTATGAGAGAAAAAAAGGTGAAAGAAAGATTGGTCATTTAACAGGGGAAAACTCCCCCCTAAACCCGCCTTTGAAAATAACCGCATACACAAAAGAGTTTGTCTCTTCCCATTACTTTAAGGGCAGGTATGTTGAAGGGCTAAAGCCTGTTGCCTGGATAACAAGCGGAGCGCCTGTTGAAATTTTAAAAGCATTGGGGTTTTTTCTAATCTATCCTGAAAACCACGCAGCATTATGCGGGGCAAGAAAGGTTCAGATGGGTTTAATTGAAACCGCTGAAAAAAGCGGGCTTTCAAACAATGTCTGCTCCTATGTAAGAACGGATATAGGCTCTCTTTTAAGCGGAAAAACCCCTGCGGGAAAACTCCCTAAACCTGATTTGCTTGTTGCCTGCTCAAATAT
The DNA here is from genome assembly GCA_027038695.1 of Acidobacteriota bacterium. GTDB lineage: Bacteria > Acidobacteriota > Holophagae > Thermotomaculales > Thermotomaculaceae > Thermotomaculum. The sequence continues at coordinate 1,783 of JALWHA010000162.1, read as the reverse complement.
ATGTCAAACTGTGTTGCATTGGTACAGAATGCTTCAGCAACATTTAAACATACCGCTTGTCATAATTGACACTCCCTTTATTTATAAAGAGATAGAGCCCCATCAGGTTGAGTATGTAAAAAAACAATTAAAAGACTCTCTCCTTCCCGTTGCCGAGAGAATTGCAGGCAAAACATTAAGGGAAAAGGATTTAAAAAATGTTATAAAACTCTCAAAAGACGCAACGGAATTGTGGCTTGAAATTTTAAATTTATGTGCCGAAAGGCCTTCCCCCTTAACAGTGTTTGACCAGTTTGTTTTTATGGCACCCATTGTTGAAATGAGGGGGGATAAGGAAACGGTTGACTATTACAACGCAATGTACAAAGAGGTAAAATCAAGGGTGAATATGGGGAAGGGTGCAATTAAAAAGGAAAAAAGAAGGCTTTTGTGGGACAATTTGCCTATATGGTTTAAGATGAGGGAACTTGCATTAAAACTTGCCGAAAGGGGGATAACTATCCCAATTTCAACCTATACCTATGCCTGGGGGGAACTTGCCCCGCTGATGGACTTAAAAAAAGACGAATTTGAGGTTATGGCAAGGGTTTACCTCTCGCCAATTCTAAACAGAGGGGCAGGGCACAAGTTAAAAACAATGATAAATATGGTTAAAAGTTTTAAGTTAGACGGCGTAATATTACATTCAGACCGCTCCTGCAAGCCCTATTCAATGGGGCAGATGGACGAGAGAAACAAACTTATTGAAGGATTTGGAATCCCCGCAATGTTGTTGGAAGCGGATCAGAATGACGAAAACGCCTATTCGGAAGAACAGGTCGCAATAAGGATAGAATCATTCTTTGAAATGTTAGGAGTAAGCCATGGCTAAAGCAATGGGAATTGATGTAGGCTCAACAACCGTAAAAATAGCGGTTATTGACGAAAATTACAAAATAGTGTTTAAACACATTGAAAACACAAAACCTAAGATAAAAGAGCAGGTTAACGGTTTGATTGAAAAAGCAAAGAGGGAATGTGATAGTGAAAATATCCCTATTGTCTCCACCGGCTATGGGAGAAAATTGGTTGAACAGGCAAAAAAACAGATGACAGAAATCACCTGCCACGCAAAGGGGATATTTCACACACTAAACCACGGAGGCACATTGGTTGACATAGGGGGGCAGGACAGCAAGGTAATAGTAATTGACAGGTATGGAAGGGTGCTTGACTTTACAATGAACGACAAATGCTCCGCTGGAACAGGAAGGTTTCTTGAACACACTGCGGCAAGAATGGAAATCCCCGTTGAAAAGATAGGGGAAATAGCGTTAAACGCAAAAAAAGAGTTGAAAATATCCTCAACCTGCACAGTATTTGCGGAATCTGAAATAATATCCCTTCTTGCATACGGGGAAGAGGTTGACGCAATACTAAAGGGGTTGCACAGAGGGCTTGTAACAAGAATTGTGGGAATGATAAACTCCGTTGCCTTTACCCCCCCTTTAATGCTTTCAGGGGGAGTTGCGAAAAACAGTGCTATAAAGAAAATGCTTGAAGAAGAGACTGGCTATGAAATTGTAATGCCGCCTCACCCTCAAATTATCGGTGCATACGGCGCCGCAATATTCGCATTGGAAGGATAAAATAATCACAAAACAGAAAAAAACTCTGTTATGTTTTCTATATCTTTGTAAACTTCTTTAATTGAATTGTATTTGACTTCAAGGCATTTTTGCACAACTTCCGCGTATTTGGGAATTAAATCAAGGTCAACATCTTTAGATTTAAACCTTTCCGT
>JALWHA010000161.1 GCA_027038695.1 Acidobacteriota bacterium | reverse complement strand
GTTATATAATATTGTTGAATCTGAAGAGGCGCTAAAAAAAGCATACCTTGCCGATACTTTAAAAATTTCTGAATGGTTGAAGTTGAATATTAAAGATGCTTTTCCTGTAATTGCGGTTCCTGACTTTAAAGAAATGCTTTATACTATTTTTAATGATTTTTCTTTATCAAAAACTAATTATTCTATTCAAATTCCAGTTTTTATCTTGATCTTTTTGCTTTTATTAATGATGATTCATTTTCTTTCAAGGGATATGTCGGTTACCAAGGCATGTAAGAAATGCGGGACTCCTTTTCGGGTATATGAATCTCAAAATGATAAACTATGTAATCAATGTTCACTTATGTATAAACAAAAGCCGGATGTTATTTCAAATGAAATGGTTGAGCAAAAAAGAAGAGAAGTGAGGTTTTATTCAACTGTAAAAAGGTCCTTTGAAATGGGTTTGGGTTTAATATTACCAGGATTTTACAATGTTTGTGTTTTGCAAAGGGTTTTTTCGGGATTTTTCATTTTTTTCTTTTTTATGTTATTGTTGTTAGATTCGCTGAAAGCATATAAATCTTCCGGGAACATTTTGTTAATAAGTCCGTTGTTAGCTATGTTAGGTTTAATATATCTTATAAATGTAATTAATGTTTTCTTTGAAAGAGAGGAAGACTGATGGCATTAAAAGGCACTTTAAAGGATTTTAGTCTTGCGGACATTTTTCAACTTATATCAATTCAGAAAAAAACCGGTGTTTTATCATTAACAAAAGATAGCCAGGAAATAGATGTGTTTTTTCAGGACGGAATGATAGTAGGCGCGGAATCAAAGAATGCAAAAGCAGATTATCTTTTAGGGAAACTATTGGTCAGGATAGGTGCTATAACTGATGAAGAACTCGATATTGCCCTTGAGGTTCAAAAAAACACAATGAAAAGGTTAGGGCAGATTTTGATTGAGAAAAACTTTATTTCTCAGGGTGATTTAAGGGAAGCATTAAAGAAAAGGGTACTTGAGATTGTATACAGTCTGTTCAGGTGGAGAAGGGGAAGTTATCATTTTAAACCTTTGAGCAGTGTAGATTATGACAAAGAGAATTTTGAGCCTCTATCAACCGAAAGTGTGTTGATGGAAGGGTTAAGGATGATAGACGAATGGCCTATTATTGAGAGAAAATTGAATAAGCCTGAAGTGGTTTTTAGAAAAACAGATAAATATGGTGCAGATGAAGAGAATTTGGAGAAAAAAGAAGTTGAGATTGATGCCTTTTTGGTAGAAGAAGATTTTTTAAAAGGTAATAAAAAAAGTGTCTTACCTTATGAAATGGAATATGTTTTAAGCCTTGTGGACGGCATGTCGTCTCTTGCGGAGATTGTTGAAAAATCAAAATTAATTGAGTTTTATACCTATAGGGCGTTGTATGATTTGTTGGAACAAGGATATATTGAGCCTACAGTGATAAGTGCTCCTATCCTTCCTGATTATTCCGCAAAAAGGAGAGCTTCTGAAGTAAAAAGTGAAAAAGTATTGCTTGCCGCAATAATTATAGGTATTGTTTTTATAATAGTTTTTTTTGCTTCTTTTCATTCCCGTGTTAACGATTATCTTCCTTCTTACAATACTTTTGAAGATACCGATTATCTTGCTTTAAATAAAGAGGTTACGAAGATAAAAGAGATTAAGGCAAGGGAAATTCAAAGGCTTTTAAATTTTTCCTTTTCCATTAAACCAACCGTTTTCATAAGGGTTAGCGAGGATAGATACGTTATTCCCGGAAAATACGGATTAAGTATCCCTGTTTCTTTTTATCTTAACCAGGATTTTAAATCAAAAGATGAAAAATAGGCAAATTTTAACTTTTTTATTTCTTTTATTCCAATTTTGTGTTGTTTATTACTTGAAATGGAATGGAATTTCTTATTTTCTTTTAGCAGAGTCTTTTTTATTGTACCTTTTGATCAAAAAACCGTATCCTTTTATAGTTCTATTATTATATGTTTTATTAATACCTTCGGTTGTCTTTCAGGTGTTATTGTTTTTAGTGTTGTTTCATTTTTTTAATTCCAAAATAAGGATATCTGTTAAAGTATCTGTAGTATTTTTTTTGGTCCTCTATTTTTTTACGGCCAGGTATGAAACATACTTGATTAAGGCTGTTATGCCGGGGTTTATTGCGTTTGCATCAATAATTTACGCAATCACAAGAATGCCTTTAATTCAGAAGGGGTTAGGCAATGCCGTATTTGTCTATACAGTGGCAGGTTTTTTTTACAGTATTTTATTTAACTCTTTTTTCTTTTTTAAATATGAACCTTATTTAATGTTTTCAATAGATGTTATTCAATTGGTAATTGCTCTTACCCTATATTCTTCGTTTAAAGGATATTTAGAGGAAGAGTCTCCAGATTCCGAGCAGGAACATGATAAAGGTAATGCTTGATTTCAGGATAATTCCCCCTAATTTGCCTAAAAATACACCTATAATTGATTTTAAAATAACTTTGAATTCTCTTCTTCCCGATATTATCTCACCTAAAATTACCCCTGCAATAAGGCCGAAAAATATTAAATAGAATTGGAAGGTAAAAATGGCGAAGAAAAAACCTAAAAACAACCCGATTACAGAGCCGTAGACAGCCTGTTTTGATGCATTAAATTTTTTAGCCCCCACCGTGCCTGAAAAAAATTCAATTACCTCACATAAAGTTGCTAGTGCTCCGAGAATAATAAGAATGGTCGGAGTAAAATGTCGGAAATGTTCAAAATAAGCATATACAAAAGAGGTTATAAATAAAACAACTCCCCCCGCAAAGCCTGTCAGGGACAATAGCAGGGAGAGTATGTAAAACAAAATAACCGCTATTTTGGCAAATATCATATTATTTAAGGTTTTTCTCCTCAAGCCACCTTTCTGCGTCAATTGCCGCTTTGCACCCTGAACCTGCGGCTGTTATTGCCTGCCTGTAAGTCCTGTCCATAACGTCTCCTGCGGCGAAAACCCCTTCCACCGATGTATAGGTAGTATCGGGTTTTGTAACTATATAACCTGTTTCGTCAAGTTCTAATTGGCCTTTTAAAAAGTCGGTGTTTGGTTTATGCCCTATTGCCACAAAAAACCCGTCTATTTCTTTTTCAATGATCTCTCCTGTTTGAACATTTTTTAACTTGACACCTTCAACTGCACTATTCCCAAAAACTTCAACGGGGACGGTGTTCCAGATAAACTCAATTTTTGGGTTGTTTAACGCTTTTTCCTGCATAGCCTTGCTTGCTCTTAATTTGTCCCTTCTATGCACTACATATACTTTTTGAGCATGGTTGGTAAGATAGGTTGCGTCTTCCATTGCCGTATCCCCGCCGCCAACAACCATAACAGTTTTGTCTTTGAAAAAGAACCCGTCACATGTTGCGCAACCGCTGACTCCTCTTCCCATATACTCTTTTTCTCCTGGGATTCCTAACCATTTTGCCGATGCTCCCGTGGCAATTATCAAGGCGTTTGCCGTAAATTCTTTTCCGAGCATTGTTTTAAGTTTAAACGGCCGGGATTTTAAATCAATTTCCGTTACCTGGTCCGCGTCAATAGCAAGGCCGAATTTCTCGGCATGCTCTCTCATTTTAACCATTAACTCCGGTCCTTGAATTGAGATAAAACCGGGAAAATTTTCAACTTCAGTTGTTATTGTAAGTTGTCCTCCCGGTTGCATTCCTTCAATCATTAAGGTGTCAAGCATTGCCCTTTTTGCGTATATGCCGGCAGTGTATCCTGCGGGGCCGCTTCCTATAATTATCAGTGAAAAGTGTGTTTTTATAGTCATAAGTTACTCCTCTTTATGAATTTTGTAGCCGTTTTATAGTATATAACCAAACTCTAATATATCAACAATATTTTTTGAATTTGATATAATCGTTTTGATATGAGTAATATTGTTGACCCTAAAGAAGGTTACAATCTGTATGCCGATAACTATAAAAAGGATTATAGAAAACTTGAATCCTTTGACAAAGGGGAGTTTCTTAAACTTTTGCCGGATAAAGTTGGTACTGCCGTTGATCTTGGGATTGGAGACGGCAGAGTGGCGGAAGATATAAAAAGGGTTTCGCAAAATTTTTTCGGTTTAGACATTTCAACTAATATGCTTCACAAATGTATAAAGTTTCACGGAAATATTTCTCTTGTAAATGCTGATCTTGATTATTCAATACCCTTTAAATCGGAAAGTATTGATTTAGCGGTTGCATATTTTTTATTTGTACACATAAAAGATGCTGAAGGTTTTATCGGAGAGGTTAACAGGATTTTGAAAGAGGGGGGGATGTTTTTGTTTAATTTAATTCACCAAAAAAAACCTCCTGTCTTAAAGGCCGGGAAAAAGAAGTTTAAGATTAAATCTTATTATCATATCCCGTCACATATAGAGAAATATCTTGACTATTTTTGGTTTAAGTGGGAAAGATTTGATGTATATGAAGATAAGTTCTGGGTTTCTAAGATATACAGAGCAATAAAAACTTAAATTTAAAAGTTGAACTCTTGAATCCGGCTATAATGAGTGATTTTCCAATCCCCTTCTTTGTAATGTGCTGTGATTTTGTAATTTTCCGATTCGTTTATTGTCGCTATAAAAAAGCCTATTCCGGTAAGTTTTGAAAATTTTTGCAGTTCTATTTTTAGATTTTCCTGGTTGTCATAAAAGAAGTCATTGTCTTCAATAAGAAGTTTTTTGATTTTGTTTGTTATATGGTTTTTTGCTTTCTGTTTTTTTAACAGTGTGTTTACTATATGTTTTTTTATCCCGTCAATTTTCATGCTTGTAAGCAATTCAATCGCAATTTTTGAACTTTCTCCTTCAGACCTGTCTATGGTTTTAAGCAAAACAGAATGTATTAATTCAGGTTTTCCTTTTGTTGACAGCAAGGTGTTGAGGGCGTCAAGTATTGCGGTTTTTATATAATCTTTCTTTGTGGTAAAGAAGTATTCTTTTTCGAATATCGGTATATTCCTCTCGGCAACCCTTATCTTCTCATTTAATTCCATTATGGTCGGCTCAACGTCAAGGTTGCTTGAAATAAACTTTATCTCTTCAGGTAGCAGTTCGGTTGATGCGGAATAAGTAATGTCATCTTTCTTTTTTGTAGGTTTTTTGTGTAAGGTATCTACAAATTTGCCGTAGTCTAACGTGATTTTAAAGTTGTCTTTTGAGTATTTATAAATAAATTCACATATTTCATTTTGGAATTTTTCTACAAAATCCCGGTACCCTTCAAATTTTTTACCCAATGTTTCAAGAATATCGTTTTTTATTATATCTACCGCGTCCATAAGATCCGGGAAGTAGTTTCTGTGAAATTTGAAAGATTTAGTTAAAAGGGAATTTAAGACTTCGAAAGAAGGAAGTTCATTGTTTTGTTCTAATAAAACTATATTGCCGGCTATTGCGGTTTTTATTTCGGATATAAAATCTTTTTCCTCTTTGATTAATTGTTTTTTCATTCGGTTTATGACCGCCGAAACATCTTTTTTCAAGAGAGGTTTTAACGATTCGCTTACTAGAGGTTCTAATTCTCCTTTTATGTTTTTTGTAAAAACAAGGTCAATAAAATCCTTGTCTTCAAATGAATCGTTAAAAAGGAGTTTTTTGTCAAAATTCAAAATTTTTATCAGAGCGGGGTCGTCAAAGAGATAGGTTTTTAAAAAATATTTTTTCCAGTTATTGCACTTTTCAACAAAATCCTGTAACAAAAAAGTAATTGACTCAAGGAGGTTTCTTAACAATTCTGAGTTGGTTAAGACGGTTTCTTCTTCACTTGTGAATTTAACATTCAATTTATTGTATTCAAGGATCTTATATATCGTGTGTTCCGCTTCGCTCTGGGTTAGTTTGTACATATTCATTAATTCGTTTGAAAGTTTCTGTATCTCTAAATCATCTTTATTAAATATAGCGGTATTTGCGACAGGTATGTTTTTATTTTTCATTACTTCAGGGTATCTTGAGATTACGGTTAATATCAACTTTGCAAGCCTTGTATCGTTAGATTGTTTAAAAAGAGGGTTATATAGTTTTATCCTGAAGTTTACAAAATACTTTGTAAAATCTTTGTCTTCTATTTCTTTTAATTCCAGATTATACAATCTTTTTCGGATAATTCTGTGTATCTGTTTCTTTATATCTTCGTTAAGGGAAAGTACCATGCTTTCTATGGATTCAAATATCTCGTCGGGGTTTGATTCCGTTCTAATAATGTTGAATTCTCTCCAAAATTCGTCTATGTCCTTTATTTCTTTCGGTTGCCAAACATTTTTTTCTTTTTCCGGTTTTTCTTGATTTTCTTTTTTTTCATGTTTTAAGGGAATTGAATTTTTTATTTTATTCATTATCTTTTTGAAAAAACTCATTTTAGAATATCCTTAATGTTAATAGATGTTTTGTTTTTAAATTGAGTGCTAAATGAGGGAACCGAGCCTGAATCTTCGTCAATATAGCAACTTAAGACTCTGTGCATGGGAAGAAAAATTGTGGAAGGGGTGATGGATATTTCGTTCCCTTTCTTTAAAAAAGAGTTTGTCCAATCGTTGAAAGAATGGACGTCAATACCCCTGACCGTAATCCCTGCGGTATTTATGTCTAAAAGAATTCCTAATATTTTTTCCCTGGGGTTTTGCAGGTTGATAACAACAATATTTCCTTTTTGCATTAAAAACCTCACTCATTCAATTAAAATTATTATATAATTAACTAAATGATTTATCAATAAATTAACCTTTTTTGTGAGGTGATAATGAAAAATAAAATTCCTTTACATATCAAAATAATAATAGGGATTATTTTAGGTACTTTAGGTGGGAGTCTATTCCCTCAATTTTTAGATTTTGTAAAAATTTTTGCGGAGTTGTTTTTGAGGCTTCTGAAAATGCTTGTTATTCCCCTTATTTTCACTTCCATAGTCAGCGGGACAATATCCGGAAAGGAAAATGCTTCTATCGGAAGAATAGGTATAAAAACCTTTATCTATTATATAACCACAAGTTTATTAGCCATATTAACGGGACAATTGTTTGTTAATTTGTTTAAACCGGGGTTACACGCGAATATTATTTCTCCGAAAGGTGTTAATATTAAGCATTTTGCCATTAATTTTAAATATTCGGATATTTTTTTAAAAATAGTCCCTGACAATGTGTTTAAGTCAATGACGCGGGGTGAGGTTTTGCCTGTCATATTTTTTGCATTATTGACAGGCTTTTTTGTTTTGAAACTCAAAAGAGAAGAAAAAGGGTTTTTGATAGAGTTTTTTAAGTCTTTTTACGCTTTAATGATGAAAATAACCGAATTTGTAATTATGTTGGCACCTTACGGTATCTTTGCTTTACTCTATAAAGTGACCGCAACAAGCGGCCTTGCTGTGTTTAAAACTCTTTTGTTTTACTTTTTAACCGTTTTAACCGGGCTTTCAGTACATTTTTTTATTACCTTGCCGTTGCTTGCTTTTTTAATAACGAAGAAAAACCCTTATATTTTTATGAGAAAAATGCTAACTCCACTGCTTACTGCTTTTTCAACAAGTTCTTCTTCAGCCACTTTGCCTTTGACTATTCAGACAATTGAAAAGAACGTAGGTGTTCCTAACAGTGTTGCAGGCTTTGTTTTGCCTTTAGGGGCAACGATAAATATGGACGGGACCGCACTTTACGAATGCGTTGCGGTTATTTACATTGCCCAATGTTACGGTGTTCACCTCACTTTTTCACAGCAAACACTGGTTGTGATTACCTCTCTTCTTGTGTCAATTGGAGCGGCAGGCATACCTATGGCAGGGCTTGTAATGATGTCGGTTATTTTAAAGGCTGTGGGGTTGCCTCTTGAAGGCATAGGCTTAATAATTGCTGTTGACAGGTTTCTTGATATGTTTAGAACAGCAACAAATGTTTTTTCCGATTCAACAGGCAGTTTAATCATTGCCTATCTTGAAGACAGAGACGAGTGTTGTCCTTATCTGTAATTTGAGTATTCTTCTATTTATGCTAATATACAAAGGAAAAAAATATAGGAGAGGTTATGAAAGGACGAGAGATAAGAGAGAAATTTTTGGAATATTTTAAATCAAAAGGCCATACAATTGTTAAAAGTTCTTCTTTAATACCTGCAAATGACCCCACTTTGCTTTTCACAAATGCGGGAATGAACCAGTTTAAAAATGTTTTTTTAGGGAAAGAGAAAAGGGATTATACAAGGGCTACTTCCTGCCAGAAGTGTGTAAGGGCAGGGGGCAAGCACAATGACCTTGAAAATGTGGGGAAAACCGCAAGGCACCACACTTTCTTTGAAATGTTAGGAAACTTTTCCTTCGGGGATTATTTTAAGAAAGAGGTAATTGAGTTTGCGTGGGAATTTATTACAGAGGTTTTGAAGATAGATAAATCAAGGCTTTATGTTTCAGTTTACAAAGACGATGACGAGGCTTTTGAGATATGGCATAAACATATAGGAATTGAAAAGGAGAGGATTTACAGATTTGGTGAGAAAGACAATTTCTGGCAGATGGGAGAGACAGGCCCCTGCGGCCCCTGTTCGGAAATCTTTTACGACCATGGGGAAGAGTACTCCTGCGGGAAGGATACCTGCGATGTAGGTTGTGATTGCGATAGGTATGTGGAAATCTGGAACCTTGTTTTTATGCAGTACAATCGAGACGAAAACGGGAATTTAACGCCCCTTCCAGGGCCTTCAATAGACACGGGAATGGGATTGGAGAGGCTTGCAGCGGTTATGCAGGGGGTTTTATCAAATTACGATACCGATTTGTTTCAATCTATAATTCAAACAATTGCAAAGGCAAGCGGTAAAGAGTACGGGAAAAACAATGAAGACGATGTGGCAATGAAGGTAATTGCGGACCATTTAAGGGCAACTGTTTGCTTAATAACAGATGGGGTTGTCCCTTCAAACGAGGGCAGGGGGTATGTTTTAAGAAGAATAATGAGAAGGGCTATAAGGTATGGCAAAAAGTTAGGGCTTGAAATCCCTTACCTTTACAACTTTGTTGATTCAGTTGTTGAAGAGTTGGGGGTTGCCTATCCTGAATTGTTTGAAGGCAAACAGAATGTTAAGAAGTTGATTAAGATAGAAGAAGAGCAGTTTAACAAAACACTTGAAAACGGCCTAAAGGTACTTGAAACTATGATCAGGGAAAGCGGAGGATTTTTAAATGCCGAACAGGTCTTCAAACTCTACGATACCTTTGGCTTTCCAGTTGACCTTGTTGAGGATGTTTGCAATGAAAGAAAGGTTAAGGTTGACAGAAAAGGGTTTGAAAAACTCCTTGAAGAGACAAGGAAAAAGACAAGGGAAAAGAGCAAGGTTAAGGTTGACCTTACCTTAACAAAGGCATTTAAATCACTTGAAAACTACCCTGAAACTGTTTTTACAGGGTATAAAGAGTTTGTATCAGAGGCAAGGGTGGTTGCAATATTCAACGATAGCGGGGAGATTGAAGAATTAAAACAGGGTGAAAAAGGCTATATCCTTTTTGACAAAACCCCTTTCTATGTTGAATCAGGGGGACAGGTTGACGATACGGGGACAATCTCTAATAAGGATTTTAGAGGAGAGGTTAAAGGCCTTACCCAGCCTGTTGAAAAAAGAAGGTTGCACCTTGTATATGCGGTTAAAGGCAACATAAAAAGGGGAGACAGTGTAAAAGCTGAGGTTGACGGGGAAAGAAGAAAGGCTATTATGAGAAACCACACTGCAACCCATTTACTCCACGCAGCTTTGAGAAGGGTTGTAGGCGACCATGTAAAACAGGCAGGCTCACTTGTTGACCCTGATAAATTGAGGTTTGACTTTACCCACTTTAACAAGTTAAGCGACAAAGAGTTAAAAGAGATTGAGTATCTTGTAAACAGGGAGATACTGGCAAACAAAAAACTTATCATTGAAGAGATGAATATTGATGAGGCAAAGAAAAAGGGGGCAATGGCTTTGTTCGGCGAAAAATACGGAGAGGTTGTAAGGGTTGTGCAAATCCCCGATTTTTCAATTGAACTTTGCGGCGGAACACATGTATCAATGACAGGGGAAATAGGCTTATTTGTCATAGAATCTGAAAGGTCTGCCGCCTCTGGAATAAGAAGGATTGAGGCTTTTACTGGTTTTAAAGCGTTTAATTACCTTGACAACTTTAGAAAAGAGCACTATGAGTTGAAATCTGTGCTTAAAACGGGAAACGACGACATTGTATCTCAGGTAAGCAAGAAACTTGAAGAGATAAAAGAGTTAAACAAGGAACTTGAAAAGGCAAAGATGTCTGGCGGCGGCAATGTCTTTGAAGAGGATTTAAAAGACGGGATTAAATTGCTTATAAAGCAGGAAGACGGGTTAAAGCCTAACCTTTTAAGGGAAATGGCGGATAATTTGAAAAACGGCAGGGAAAAAGCAATTGTTTTTGTAATTTCAGGCAATGACAACGGATGCTCTTTTGTCCTTTCAATAACCAGAGACCTTGCAAAATCTTTAAATAGCGGTAATATTTTAAAAGAGATTGCGTCTATATTTGAAGGAAGAGGGGGCGGAAACCCCACAATGGCACAGGGCGGAGGCAAATGGAAAGGGGATATCTCTTCAGTGAAAGACAGATTAAAGGAGGCTATTAGTACATTACTATGAAGAGATTTCTTATTGTATTTGTTATTTTTACTTTTGTTTTTCCTTTATTTGCCCAAATTTATATGTATAAAGATGCAAAAGGAAGAATAGTTATTACCGATGCACCTAAAGGTAATGTTAAACATTACAAAGTGTTCGGCAGTTCAAAGAAAAAAATAGCTAATTCCTTTTCTACAACAAAGAAAATTAGCCCTGCGAGGACCGACAATATGCTGATAAATAACCTTGTAACCAAGTATGCTAAAAAGTACAAGGTTGATGAAAGCCTTATTCACGCTTTGATAAAGGTTGAATCAGACTACGACATACACGCAGTTTCCCCGGTGGGAGCAAAGGGGTTAATGCAATTGATGGATAAAACAGCAAAACTTTACAAGGTTTCAGACCCTTTTGACCCCGAGCAGAATATCAGGGCTGGGGTTAAACACTTAAAGATGTTAATAGATAAATACAAAGATTTGAAAAAAGCGCTTGCCGCTTACAATGCAGGGGAAACAGCGGTTGAAAAATACGGCGGCATTCCCCCTTACAAAGAGACAAAGAGGTATGTAAAAAAGATAATGGCTCTATACACAGGCAAGGATTACACTGTGTACGATACACCGCAGGAGAGAAAGACAAGGCATAAGA
>JALWHA010000160.1 GCA_027038695.1 Acidobacteriota bacterium | reverse complement strand
TACAAATTCCATTTCCCTTTCAATCTCTTCCACTTTTCGTTTGTACTCTTTTTCAGCGTGCTCAGCAAGTTCTTTTCTCTTTTCCCTGTAAAAAGAGTAATTGCCGTTAAAGACAAATACCTTTCCGCCGTTTATCTCAATTATCTTTGAAACGGTATTATTTAAAAGGTATTCGTCGTGAGAAACCAAAACAAAAGCATTTTTGCAGTTTTTTAAAAAACCTTCAAACCATTTTACGGCAAACAAATCAAGGTGGTTTGTCGGTTCGTCAAACAAAAACAGGTCTGAATCTGAAACAAGCACTCTCGCAAGAAAAACCCTTCTCAACTCTCCTCCACTTAACTCCTTAACACTTCTGTTCTTTAAATGGAGAACTCCTATTCCCCTAAGGGTATCCTCAACCTTAGATTTATACTTGTATCCGTCAAGTTTTTCAAATTCTTCAAACAAAAGCGTTAAATCATGAGGATCAACTATTTTTCCCTGCTCTGCTTTCTCTATCTTTTTTTCAAGATTTATAATTTTCTCATTGCCTTCATAAACAAATTGCCAGACAGAAATACTCCTATCAACAGACTGCATTTGCTCTACATAGCCTATTCTTAACCCCTTTTTTCTTACAATTTCCCCGTCGTCAAGTTCTAATAAACCTGCCATTGCCTTAATTAAAGTGGATTTACCACTTCCATTTATACCTACAAGACCGATTTTATCTCTGTAATTTAAATTAAGGGAAAGGTTAGAAAAAATAACCTTTCCCCCGAATTGTTTTTGAACCTGATTTAAGGCTAAAAGCATAAAATTTTAGAACCTGATGCAATAAGAGTACGTAAACCCTACAAAATTCCTGTCGTATTTACCTGAATAATCGGGAGTGTCCAGATACCCTTCCGCAATGGGGTTGAAAACATACTCCTGGCCTGATACGGTATAATCTTTATAATTTTTAAAAAACATAGCAAACTCAAAACCTGTCCCTTTAGTTAGATAAGAAAGTCCTAATGATATCCAGAACATATCACCGTTTGCAATAGCAGGGTGCCAATCTTCAAGAGGGATAACCTTTGAGCCGTATTTCATTGCGCCCATAATATGGATCCGTTTGGTAGCCACATACTCAATAGAAAAACCGTATAAAGTCATATCGTCCCATTTTTCATTGTATCCCCTATCTCTGATTGAATCGTTATTCAAAGAATAATCAAAATTTATTACATCGTTATCTGAAGTGTTTAATTGAAGAAAATCAAACTCTAAAAGCCACCTGTTTGTAGGCCTGTACGAAATCCCAATGCCGAATTGAGAAGGAATTTGAAACTTTGTAGTTAAACTATCATTTAAATTACCGAAAAGCCTTTTAAACGATTCTTCCGCATTTAAAAACCCTACCTCGGTTATCTGTTCAAATTTCACCGGCACATTTTTGAAATTAAAATCTCTGGAAGACTTATAGGTTAGACCTAAAGACCATTTAGGCAAAAAATCGTATTGTAAGCCTAAAGTAAACCCGGCATCTGTTTTGGTGTCGTCTATTTCACCCTTTACCTCAAAGTAACCGATCAGGTCATTATTCCCACCGAGATAATCATAATAAGGTGATTTTACAAAGTTGGAATATTTAAGATAAGTAGAATCACAATCAAGAGAAAAACCGAATCTAATTTTTTCGTTCAATTTATAGCCCATGCCTACCGACAATTCATTGGTCCTGACTTCGTATTGGCTTGCAAAAAACCTTCCCGGAAAAGAGTTTTCCCACTGGTCATTTTTAAATACGGGAGTGGTTAACCCGATACCGAACATGATTTTATCCGTAAAAGGGTATGTATAGAAAAAACTTACCGGGACATTGCCTTTCTTTGCAGCGTCATACTTTGTGCCGTCCTGAGAAGAGTATGAAAGGTTAGGTAAAATAAGTGAAAAATTTATTTCCAGGTTTTTTGTGCTGACATTTGAAAGCCCTGCAGGGTTGTAGTAAAGTGCAATACCTGAATTAGTTGAAGCAATTACCATTCCGCTTTTTGCTATCCCTTCCCCACCCTGGTCAATCATATACATATCATTTGAAAATGCAAAAACAGTGAATAACAAAAACAAACCTACGCAAAGTTTTTTCATTCTTTATTCTCCTTTACAATCTTCTCCGTATCTACCGCAATTATATACTCTTCATCCGTGGGAATAACAAAAACATCAACCTTAGATTTATCCGCACTTATTTTTCTTTCCTTTTTACTTTTTTCATTGTTCTTCTCTTCATCAATTACTATCCCCATATATTCTAATCCCTGGCATACCTTTTTTCTTATATAAGAACTATTTTCACCTACCCCTGCGGTAAAGATCAGGGTGTCAACCCCACCCATTGCAGCCGCATAAGCACCGACATATTTTCTTATCCTGTAACTGTAAATATCTAATGCCAGTTTAGCCCTGTAATTGTTATTCTGTACCTCTTCTTCAAGGTCCCTTACATCGCTTGAAATACCTGAAATCCCTATAAGCCCACTGTGTTTGTTTAAAAGTGAATCAGCCTCCTGCTTGCTTAACTCCTGCAACTCCATAATGTAAAGTATTAAGGCAGGGTCAATGTCTCCGCTTCTTGTTCCCATTACAAGCCCTTCAAGGGGGGTAAAACCCATTGAGGTGTCAACGGATACCCCGTCTTTAATGGCACACATACTTGCACCGTTGCCTATGTGTGCTGTAATAACTTTTAATTCTTTCAAATCTTTATCGTAAAAGTTCTTTAGCCTTGAAAAAACATACCTGTGGGATGAGCCGTGAAATCCATACCTTCTAATCTTATATTTTTTGTAAAAGATGTATGGAATTGGGTAAATGTAAGAATGCTCTGGCATTGTTGAATGAAATGCAGTGTCAAAGACAGCAACATGGGGTTTGTCTGGCAAAACCCTCTGGGCAGCCTCAATACCCCTTAAATTTGGGGGGTTATGTAAAGGTGCAAGTTTAAAATTCTCCTTAATCTTCTCCTTAACCTCATTGGTAATCAAACAGGATTTCTTAAACTCCTCTCCGCCGTGAACAACCCTGTGCCCCACAGCGTCAATTGAATCGTAAGAGGTAATTACTTTTAATTCCTTATCTATCATCAACTGCAAAATACCGTCAATAGCCATTGTATGGTCTAAAATCTCTTTTGTTATCTTTTTGCTCTTTCCCTGAGATGTTGTAATTGAAAGTATTGACTGAGCCATACCAATCCTTTCAACCGCTCCCTTTGCCAACTTTTCCCCTGTTGCAGTATCTATCAATTGATATTTAACGGATGAAGAACCACAATTTAATGTAAGGATTTTCATTTTGACACCCTCTTTCCTTCTTTGTCGTATTTAAAAAACCCTTCACCAGTTTTTAAGCCTAACTTCTCTTCCCTTACAAGTTTACGCAATAGTGGGCAAGGCCTGAATTTAGCCTCTCCCAACTCCTTGAAAAGGGATTCAAGCCATTCAAGAACATAATCAAGCCCTATAAAGTCTGCAAGTGCTAAAGGCCCCATAGACATATCATACCCAAGCCTTATTGCCTTATCAATGTCTTCAGCCGAAGCAAGCCCTTCCATTAAGACATGCAT
>JALWHA010000159.1 GCA_027038695.1 Acidobacteriota bacterium | reverse complement strand
AAGCAATAAAAAAAAGAATAGTAAAATACAAAAGCCTAGCCTGCATGAAGGTTCTGTTTGGTTTGGATGAATCTCCTTCGCTTTTTCGTAACTGTTTAGGTCTTCCTATTTTAAGACAAAAAATAGACATTTTTGTAATTTTCAGTAGAAAATTATTCTGAAAAATTTTTTTTAGTTTGCTTTTTGTCACTTAATTCTTATACAAAGCATCTAACACAATGGGAGGAGCAATAATGTTTTTTGTAAAAAGGGAATTCAGGGTATTGATATTGCTTTTGTTTTTTCTTGCGGCAAATCTTCTTGTTTACGTAAATAAAATGCCCCTTTACCACGAAGAGCCGAGAAGGGTGATAATTGCAAATGAAATGCTATTAAGCGGTAACTATATAATTCCTACCGTTTGCAGTGAAAACTACTTGAAAAAGCCCCCGTTACAGAATTGGGTAATCTTGTTTTTAGGCAAATTAAACGGCGGAAAGATAACAAACTTTATTGGAAGGCTTCCTTCAGTTTTATCTTATTTGCTTACAGGATTGTTTCTGTTTTTGTTATTTAAAGACAAAAAACAGGGGTTTGTCGCAGCATTTATTTTTTTAACAAGCTATGTCACCTTGATTTCATACTCAAATAAAGCTGAACCTGATATGTTGTTTACATTGTTTATATTTTTGACCTATTATTTTTGGATAAAATCTGAAAAAGTAAATTATTTTGTTTTTTCTTCAATATTTATGGGGTTAGCAATAATGACAAAAGGTATTTCCCCATTATTCTTTTATCCGGGAATTTTTCTCTATTATTTGTTTAAAAAAGAATATTTGCTTAAAAATTTCTTTAAGATTTTGTTACACCTTGCAATTGCGATGATTTTTCCTTTTTTGTGGTTTGCGCTCTATATCAAAAATGCAAACGGTAGTTTGCTGTTGAGTGCTTTTTCAAACGAGGTTTCAAGCAGGATGGTTGCTTCATTGCCCTATATCTTTTTGCATTTTATTATTTTCCCGATAAAGGCAATTCTCGCACTCTTTCCGTGGAGCATCGTTTTTTTGTTTATTTTTAAGAAAAAACTATTAGACGAATTAAAGAAAAACAGGTTATTTATCACCTCTTTTTTGATTTTTCTATTCTCTTTTGTCTTTCTTACAGTTTTCCCCGGCGGCAGGGGAAGGTACTTTATGCCCGCCGTTCCTTTTTTTGCCATAATCCTCTCATTTCTATGCCCCAAGGCTTATCTGTTAAGCGATAAAGTTAAGTGGTTTGCAATAGTGTTGCTTACAGTTCTTTACTATATCTTTGCTTACTATGTCATAAAACAGGGGTTTGTTTTTCAAGGGATGTTTCTCATTGTTTTAGGAACGGTTCTATTTTACTTTGGCAAATTCAAGTACTATGTTTTTGATTTTCTCCTTGTATTTTCAATCTTTCTATTCCTCTTTTACATTCACGGTTTATACCTTTACAGGGCAAATACAAAGAAAAATTACATTAAAATTGCGGAAACCGTTTATCACATTTTGCCGGACAAAAGACTGCCGATTGTTGTTGACAACACATTAAAACCTGAATTTGTCTCCCTTGCCTTAAACCTTGAAAGGCTGACAGGTGAGTTTGTCTATTCTGAAAATGTAATCCACCCTGAAAAATTCTATCTCATAACAATGAAAGAAAAGCCCTGTAAACTTATTTACCAATGCCGTTGCTCAAAAAGAGTTCCATCATTAAAGGTTTATTTATGCAACACTTTAAAACGTATTGAAAAGCATTGAGAGTATATCTTTACTCCTTTGCCCCGTGTTGTTTGAGAAGAACTATAATGTCTTGATGATTTCTTTCTTCTGCAATGTAAAGCGGTGTTTTACCTTTTTGGTCTTTTGCATTTACATCTGCTCCATTCTCTATGAGAAGTTTGCATACTTTACTATGTCCCCAATATGCTGCATAGTGGAGCGAAGTTTTGCCGTCTTTATCCTTTGCATTCACATTTATTCCGTGATTGAGAAGGATCTTACATATTTTATTGTATCCCCAATATGCTGACCAGTGAAGTGGAGTTTTGCCGAAGTGGTCTTTTGTGTTTACATTTGCTCCGTGATTGATAAGGATCTTGCATACTTCAAGATGGCCATTATATGCTGCTTCGGAAAGCGGGGTTTCTCCATTATCGTTTTTTGCATTCACATCTGCTCCATGTTCTATCAAGATCTTGCATAATTTTATATGATTCCAATATGATGCATAATAAAGTGGAGTAAAACCTTCTTTATCTCTGACATTAACTTTTGCGCCTTTTTTTATAAGGAGGGTGCATATCTTAAGATTCCCGTTTATTGTGGCTTGAAAAAGTGGTGTTCTCCCGTCTTCGTCCCTTGCGTTCACATTTGCTCCATAATTAATTAAAAGTTTGCATATTTCAAAATGATTCTTTTGTACTGCCGCGAATAATGGGGTTTGGTTATTCTTATCCCTTGTGTTTACTTGTGCTTTGTGTTTTAAAAGGACTTGGCACATTTCCAGATTGCCATCCCTTGCAGCATAAAAAAGCGGGGTTTCTCCATACTGGTTTTTCCAATTAACATCGGCACCGTTTTCAATCAGGATTTTGCAAATTTTAGGATTGTCTTTTTGGCTTAGCCTGAACAATGGTGTTTGGTTGTAGTCGTCTTTGCCGTTAATATTTGCCCCTTCTTGAATCGCTTTTTCTGCTAATTTTATGTCATTGTTTTTTATTGCGAAAATCAATTTCCCAAAAGGAGTGTATTTCCCCCCATTTTCTTTTAAGAGGCCAACAACTTTTTGATGATTTGTTTTTGAAAATGCTGTCATATCAAGTGGGGTATATCCTTTATTATCAATAGCGTTGATTTTTGCACTGTGCTGTAGTAAAAGTCTGCAAATTTTCAGGTTCCCTTTCTTTGTTGCATAGTGAAGAGGTGTTTTCCTGTCTTTGTCTTTCGCATTCACATCTGCTCCGTGCTTAATAAGGATCTTACAGATTTCCAGGGTGCCTTTTTTTGCTGCTATATGAAGAGGTGTTTCCCCGTCTTTGTCTTTCGCGTTTACATTTGCATCATGTTGAATAAGGAGTTTGCATATTTTAAAACGCCTGTATCGTATTGCCTGGAAAATAGGGGTTTCTCCCTTTGTGTTCCGTACATTAGCATCTGTTCCGAGCATCAACAGTGTTTTGCAGAGTAATGGATGGTTTCTTACAGTAGCATAGCTTAGATAATTTCCATAATAATTTTGGACATAATGGTTGAAGTTTAAAGTGAATAGAATTAGCTCAATACATAGAAAAACCGGGAGAAGGGTTTTGATTTTTTCCTTCATAATGTCTCCCTTTGTTTAGTTAAAAATATTCATTCCTTTGCCCCGTGTTGTTTGAGAAGGTTGACAATGTTCTGATAGCCTTTTTCTTTTGCCAGGTCAAGCGGTGTTTTGCCGTGTTTGTCTTTTACATTTACATCTGCCCCGTGGTCAATAAGGAGTTTGCAGATTTTATATTGACATCTCCATGCTGCCTCAAAAAGCGGAGTTCTACCATCTTCATCTTTTGCATTTACATCTGCACCGTGTTCTATAAGAAATTTACATTTTACAGTATTTCCATGTTTAGCCGCATAAAAAAGTGGTGTTTTGCCTTTATTATCCCTTGTGTTGACATTAACTCCGTGCTGTACAAGGAATTTATAAGTTTCTAAATTGCACCCTTTTATTGCCCAGAAAATTGGGGTTTGACCTTCAATATCCTTTGTGTTAATATCTGCACCATGTTGCAAAAAAAACATGGCAAGTTCATGATAAAGTAGTTCAAGTGCAGCATAAAGAGGAGTTCTCCCTTCATTGTTTTTAGCATTTATATCTGCACCGTGTTCTAAAAGAAATTTACACATATCTTTTAGATTCCACCATGCTGAGATGAACAGAGGTGTTTTGCCGTCTCTGTCTTTTGCATTGATGTCTGCGCCATGTTGAAGAAGAAGTTGGCATATTTCAGGATGTTTTTCCCTGGCGGCATAATGAAGCGGTGTTCTTCCAAAATAATCTTTTGCGTTTACATCTGCGCCGTGTTGAATTAGAAATTTACATAGTTCAAGATAACCATTCCATGATGCACATAAAAGCGGGGTCCTGTCACTCCAGCCTTTTGTGTTTACATGTGCGCCCTCTTTTATCAAGAATTTACATACTTCAAGACGATTTTGGCTTGCTGCATCTAAAAGTGGAGTAGTGCCGTGTTCATCTTGCGCATTTACATCTGCGCCATGGTCAATAAGGAATTTGCATACTTCAAGATGACCCCTTCTTGCTGCCCAATGAAGTGGTGTTGTATTTGAAAAATTTTTTGTATTTGCCTTAGCGCCATATTGCAAAAAAAGTTTGCAGATTTCTAAATCTCCTTTTGATGCGGCAAAAAATAGAGGAGTGCTTCCATAATTATCCCATGTTTTAATGTCTGCTCCGTGTTTTAAAAGAAATTTACACATTTCAAGATGACCATATTCTGCCGCCTTAAAAAGGGGAGTTTTTCCGTTAGAGTTTTTAGCATTTACATCTGCGCCATTAATTAATGCTGTTTGTGCTTTTTCAATATCTCCCACATTTGCGGCTTCAAATAGTATTTTGTTGTTATTTTTACATTTGACAGAAGTAAATTTTGCACCATGTGCTTTAAGTAGTTTGACAATGTTCTGATAACCTTTTTCCTTTGCAATATCAAGAGGAGTTTGTCCTAAATTATTTTTTATATTAATATTAGCACCTTTTTCTATTAATAATTTGCAAATGTTAAGCCGATTATTCTTAACTGCAAAAAAAAGCGGTGTGTTTTTTAATCTGGTTTTAGCGTTTACATCTGCGCCTTTGCTGATTAAGTACTCTGCTGTCTCTGGTTGTCCATACTTTGCTACCCAGTGGAGAAGTGTCCAGCCTGCTTTGTCCTTTTTGTTCACATCAAAGCCTAAGTTCTCTACAAAATATTTGACAACATCAAGATGACCTTCTTCTGCTGCTTGTGATGCCGGGAAACCGAAATTTTCTACCTCTTTATTCCAGATAGCACCTTGTTTTACAAGGAATTTACAGATATCAAGCTGGCCGTTATTTGCTGCACGAAAAAGGGGAGTTTGGTTAGTTGAATCCCTTGCGTTCACATCCGCGCCGTGCTGGATAGCTGTTTTTACCTTTGTAATATCTCCTTTTTTCACTCCGTCAAATAGCATTTTTGTGTAGTCTGTGCTCTCTGCAAATCCTGAAATTACAAAACACAAAGCAAATACCAATACCATAAACCTGACAAAAAAACCTCTTTTTTTCATGTTAAATTCCCTCCTTGTTTATTTAACAATATTTACTCATATGCCCCGTGTTGTTTGAGAAGGTCAACAATATCTTGAAAGCCTTTTTGTTTTGCAATATCAAGCGGTGTGTGGCCGTAATTGTCTTTCGCATTCACATCTGCGCCGTGTTCAATAAGTAGTTTGCTGATTTTGGTATGTTTCCAAAATGCTGCCTTGTGAAGCGGTGTTTTGCCATATTTGTCTTTTGCATTCACATCTGCGCCGTGTTCTATAAGGAGTTTGCATACTTCAAGATGGCCATTGTATGCTGCCTTATGAAGCGGAGTTTCGCCATCATTGTTTTTTGCATTCACATCTGCGTCGTGTTTTAGTAAAAGTTTGCAAACTTCAAGGTGCCGTCTTACTGCTGCTAAATGAAGTGGGGTTTCGCCATCATTGTTTTTTGCATTCACATTTGCCCTGTGTTCTATTAGGAGTTTGCAAATTTCAAGATTGCCTTTTTTTGCGGCATAAAATAATGCATTATTTATATTGTTTTTGTTTGCCCCTTCTTGAATGGCTTTTTTTGCTAATTTGATATCGTTGTTTTTTATTGCCAGAATCAATTTACCGAAAGGAGAGTATTTCCCACCTTTTTCTTTTAAAAAATCAACAACTTCCTTTTTAGATGAGTCTGAAAATACTGTTGTGTCAAGGGGTGTATGGCCTTTGTTGTCTTTTGCATTCACATCAGTGCCTTTTTTTATTAAATATTCAGCAACCTTAACCTGCCCTTGATATGCAGCCCAGTGAAGAAGTGTCCAGCCTGCTTTATCCTTTTTGTTTATATCAAAGCCTAAATCTTCCACAAAGTACTTGACAACATCAAGATGGCCTTTTGCTGCTGCCTGGGATACGGGGAAACCTGCACCTTTTACAGCCTCATCCCATTTTGCTCCGTGTTTTACAAGGAGTTTGCATACATCAAGATGGCCAGAAAATGCTGTTTTATGAAGTGGAGTGTAGCCGTCTTTATCTTTTGCATTCACATCTGCGCCGTGTTCAATAAGAAATTTACAAATATTAAGATGGCCTTCATCTACTGCCTCATAAAGGGGTGTATCTCCCATCCAGTCTTTTGTGTTTATATTGGCCATGTGTTCTATCAAAAGTTTGCAGACTGCAAGGTAGCCTCTCTCTGCTGCATAAAAAAGCGGTGTCCAGCCATGTTCATCTTGCGCGTTTACATCTGCACCGTGTTCAATAAGGAGTTTGCAAACATTGAAATGACCATCCCTTGCTGCAATGTGAAGGGGTGTATGTTCCCTCGAGCCTTTTGCATTTACATCTGCTCCGTGGTCAATAAGGAGTTTGCATATTGGTACTTGGCCATACATTGCTGCATAGTGAAGGGGTGTGTCATAGTTACCATCTTGTGCGTTTACATCTGCCCCGTGATCTATAAGAAGTTTGCAGATTTTTGTCCATCCCTCAGCTGCAGAAAAAAGCGGAGTGCTCTGAAAAGAATCTCTTATATTTACATCTGCCCCGTGTTTTATAAGGAGTTTACAAATATTATAATAACCATTGCTGGCAGCATAAAAAAGCGGAGTCCAGTTTGCATAATTTCCTTTGTTTACATCTGCCCCCTTCTTAATCAGGTATTTTACAATTTCCAAATTGCCTGAATGTGTTGCTAGAATTAAAGGAGTTATGCCTTCTTTAAAAAAGTAGCCATCTATAAGGCAGAATCTTTTTCTTGTGGTTGCATTTATATTTGCTCCGTTTTCAACAAGGAGTTTCACAATCTTTAGTGATTTTCCATTAAAACAAGCCCAGTGAAGCGGGGTTAAACTGTCTTTGTCTGTTGCATTTATATCTGCATCGTTTTTTAAAGCTATTTTTACCTTTAATAAGTTATCGTTTTTTGTTCCTTGAAACAATAACACAGTGGGATTTTTAACCTTATGCGAGGTTAATCTTCCGCCATACTGTTTTAAAAGGTTTATAATGTCATCGTATCCCATCCCTTTTGCAATATCAAGTGGGGTATCTCCCATGTTGTCTTTTGCGTTTACATCAGCTCCATATTTTATCAATAATTCACAAATATGAGGATTCCCAATAAATGCCGCAAAAAATAGAGGTGTTTCACCTTTGTTATCCTTTATGTTCACATCAGCCCCATGTTTTAACAGGAATTTACATGCATACATATTTTCTGTTTTTATCGCTAAAAAAAGGGGAGTTTGGTTGTCTTTATTTTTTGCATTTACATTAGCTCCATGCTTTAAAAGAAAGTTACAAAATTCTGAACTGTTAAAAAAATCAATTGCCGCTATAAATAATGGGGTCTCTCCATCTTTATTTCTAACATTCACATCTGCTCCCTTATCTATCAAATACTCAGCAATTTTCTTCTCTACATGATTTACTGCCCAGTGCAGAAGTGTCCAGCCTGCTTTGTCCTTTTTATTCACGTCAAATTTTAAATCTTCAATAAAGTATTTGACAACATTAAGATGGCCTTCTGCTGTTGCCTGTGATACAGGGAAACCATATTTTTTTACTGCTTCATTCCAGATTGCGCCGTTTTCAACAAGGAGTTGGCATACATCAAGATGGCCTCCTGCTGCTGCATAAAGAAGCGGTGTCCAGCTGTCATTATCTTTTGCATTTACAACGGCACCTTTTGTAATTAAGTATTCCGCTATTTTAACCTGTCCGTTATCTGCTGCCCAGTGAAGTAGTGTCCAGCCTGCTTTATCCTTTTTATTCACATCAAAGCCTAAATCTTCAATAAAGTATTTGACAACATTAAGATGGCCTTCTGCTGTTGCCTGTGATACAGGGAAACCATATTTTTTTACTGCCTCATTCCAGATTGCGCCGTGTTTTATAAGTAGTTTGCAGGTGTCAAGCTGACCTTTCCATGCTGCATACCATAATGGAGTTTGATTAGTATTATCCCTTGCATTCACATCTGCGCCTTTTGTGATTAAATATTCTGCTGTTTCTGGTTGTCCATATCTTGCAGTCCAGTGGAGAAGGGTCCAGCCTGCTTTGTCCTTTGTGTTCACATCAAATTTTAAATCTTCAACAAAGTATTTAACAATATCAAGGTTGCCGTTAGATACTGCCTGTGATACGGGGAATCCGTAATGTTTTGCAGCTTTATTCCAGATTGCTCCGTATTGAATCAGGAGTTTGCATATCTCAAGATGGCCTTCTTCAGCTGCCATATGAAGCGGTGTAAAGCCAATGTTATCTTTAGCATTCACATCTGCGCCGTGGTCAATAAGTAGTTTGCATATTGTCGCATTACCTGAGTATGCTGCTACTGTCAGGGGTAATAAATTTGAAATTGTGTCTTCTTTGTTGGGATTGTAACCTTCTTTTAAGAGTTTTTTGCAGGTTGAAATATCCCCTTTAAATATCGCTTTAATGAGGGGATTGGTGTCTGCCCCATGTTGAATAAGGAGTTTGCAGATGTCAAGATTGCCTCCATCTGCTGCCACATAAAGCGGTGTCCAGCCGTTTTCATTTTTTGCATTCACATCTGCGCCGTGTTCTATTAGGAGTTTGCAGATTCTTAAATAGTCATTTCGTGCTGCCCAAAAAAGTGGTGTTTCACCATCTTCGTCTCTTGAGTTTACATCTGCGCCTAAAAATATTAGAATTTTGCAGAGTAAAGGTCGGTTTTGTTCAATAGCGAAGTTTAGATATTTATTAGAATGTTGTTTTACATAATTGTGAGTGTAAAAACCAAGAAGGATTAAAAGTCCAAATATAAAAACAATCATAAACTTTTTTAATTTTCTCTTTTTCATGACACTACTCCTTATAAAAAATTGAAATTGTAATCTCTTTGTTAAAGGGTTTTGGAAGTGTTTTTCTGTTCCCAATTTTATTTGTCAATCCACACAATATTAACTTCTCCTTTGTTTTGTAAATTTTTTTCTTTGGGTTAAAAAAACATTTTGATTACTTTTTCTCACTCTAATAAACATTGCCTCACATCTCAAAACCTCTTTTTTTGTTAAGATCATCCAGAATATCCTCGTTAAGATCATCCAGAATATCCTTAAAGTCTTTACAGGTGTTTGTTTTGGTGCAGTACTCATTTAAAAGCTGGCCGGGTGTTTTGCCTGCACTGTTTTTTACAGTAATGTTTGCTCCATTTTTTATTAATAAAACAATGATATCTTTTTTCCCCTTTCTGCACGCATAATGGAGAGGGGTTTCTCCGTCAATATCTTGCGCGTTTATGTCGGCTTTGTATTCTATTAATTTTTCCGCTGCAAAAAGTGCCCCGTTTTCGCAAGCAAGGTGAAGGGGGGTTTCACCCATATTGTCCTTTGCGTTTATTAAATCAGGTTTTCTTTCCCATAGAAGGTATACAATATTTCCTAAGTTTTTCATCGCTGCATAGTGCATAATGGTTAATCCGGCTGAATCTCTTGAGTCCAGATCACCGTGGGAGATGAAATTTAAAAAGGTTTTTTCTAAACCAATGGCATATTGAATGTGTTTTCTTATTTTTGGCTTTGTTTTTATTGTGGAAGGAGAATATTTGTTTACGGAAGTTTTGTTTTTATTTATTGATTTAATAAAGCAGTCGGTTAACACTATTCTCACTTCAGCCACATAGCCTTCTTTCATCTTTGTTATCTTGAATGATTTTATACTCCATAACGGGCAGTTGCCGTTATATTTGAAATTGGAAGTAATTGAGATGTCCTTTTTGAATCTGCTAATGGTTTCAACAGTGATATTGTCATTTCTATTTTTGTAATTTGTTTGAGATAACTGACGGGACTTTACTCTTGCCTCCAGATTAAATGCTTTGCTTAAATCTTCAAGCGCATTGTTTAATGCTTCATTTTTTGCCTGAAATTTGTTTTTACACGGGTGAGAAATACCAAAATACTCATACCTTCCCTTCTCCTGTGCTATTACGACAAAAAAGGTTGTTAAAAACAATAAAATTATTGGAATTTTTTGAAATTTCATTAAGGTCTTCCCTTATTACATCATTTTTCTTAAATAATCTTTAATCTCGCTTATAGGCTTTGAAACCATATAATCTCCGCTATTATTTCTATTGTCAATAACAGAGATAGCAGGGCCGTTAAAGCCGTCTGGCAGGAGAATCTCAAAGTAAGCGGCTATGTTAAAACAATCATGATTCCATGTGTAATAAGTATAGTCTAAGTGTAATTTATAATTGTTTGAACCTTTGGGGATTGTTTTGTTTAATGAGCAGTCGTCAAAATTACTAACAAAGATGTCATTAGGCAAGAAAATATTTTGTTTTTTTATAACATCATTTTTTCCTGCAAAATCAAGATTAAGATGAAAGTATTTTCCATTGTTCATTAATCCGTCAACATTTATGCCGAATCCTATTTTGTCAACTGGTATATTTAAGATCAAAAAGCCGTATAGTGAGACACCCTTCCAATAGTAATTTAAGTTATGCCATGCTTTTTGATTATTGAATTTTGGGAAAGGCAGATATCCCCTTTGATACATGCCTTCTTTTTCAGTGTAAAACTTTAGTGGTTGCATGAAAATTCTTGAAATATTCTGTATTTTTTTCCAATTTTTAGGCTCTCTTTCTATAAATAAGTCGTCTAAAATCTCTTTTGCAAGGTTGGTTAAACCAGATTGCAGGTTTCTTGTAACTTTCAATGAATCAAGCGGTGAGTATGAGGCAATAACAATTGTTCCGTCTGAGGATATAAATACCCTGTCGTTTAAAAAGTTTGTGTAAACAATATAGTTTTCTCCTCTCTTAACCCCCGCCTTTTTGTTTGCAATAATGTTTGCCAGAGATTCAAACTCATTTTTGTTTAATCCCTCTAACTTTGTTTTTACAGCGCATTTAAAGGTTTTTCCATAATTTGAAGTAGCGTGGTATCGGTACGCTTGTGGAAAACCGGAAAAAACTCCTAAAAAGATAATCCCCAATAAAATCAATATCTTTTTGCTCATTTCATCCCCCTCATTTTATTTGTCAAAATTATAAAAAATAATATTTTTTTTTCAATACAGTGTTTTTCCTTTTTTTGTTTTTTCTTTTAAAAAAGTTGAGTCCTCTTAACTATATATTGG
>JALWHA010000158.1 GCA_027038695.1 Acidobacteriota bacterium | reverse complement strand
GTGTTTATTGTTCTGGATTTTGATTTTTGGCAAAAAGGGGGAAAATGGGGTATAATCCTTTGAGTAAAAAAATTCTGGATAGGAGAGGTGCATTGAATTTTCAAGAGTTGATTTTGGCATTGCAGAATTATTGGTCAAACAAGGGCTGTATTATTTCCCAGCCTTACGATATTGAGACAGGGGCAGGGACAATGAACCCCCACACTTTTTTAAGGGTTTTGGGGGAAAAGCCGTGGAATGTGGCATATGTTGAGCCTTCAAGAAGGCCGACTGATGGAAGGTACGGGGAGAACCCGTTCAGGGTTTACAAGCATTACCAGTTTCAGGTTATTATGAAGCCTTCACCTGACAATATTATTGACCTTTACATTGATTCTTTAAGGGCTTTCGGGATTAAGCCTGAAGAGCATGACATAAGGTTTGAGGAAGACAACTGGGAATCCCCCACTCTCGGCGCATGGGGGGTAGGCTGGCAGGTGCTTCTTGACGGCATGGAGATTACACAGTTTACATACTTTCAGCAGGCGGGGGGTATTGATTTAAGCCCTGTTTCAGTTGAGATTACTTACGGGATTGAAAGAATTTGTATGTTTATAAACGGTATTGACAATATGTTTGACCTTGAATGGGCTCACGGGGTAACTTACGGGGATATCAGGAAGAGAGAGGAATACGAGTTTTCGGTTTACTCTTTTGAGAAGGCTGACGCTGATTTGCACTTCAAATTGTTTGACTTATACGAAGAAGAGTGCAAGAAGATGCTTGAGGAAAAACTCCCGATGGCTGCCTTTGACTGGGCGTTAAAGTGCTCTCACACATTCAATATGCTTGACGCAAAGAATGCAATTTCGGTTACGGAGAGGGCAAACTATATTGCAAGGGTTAGAAACCTTGCGGTTCAATGCGCAAAGGTGTATCAGGAGGTTGTAAATGGCTGAGTTTCTGTTTGAAATAGGGTGCGAGGAGATTCCCGCAAGGTTTATAGAAGATTCTCTAAGGGAAGGAAAGAATATTTTAAATAAACTTTTGTCCGATTACTCTATTAACTATTCAGAGATAGAAACTTACGCCTCTCCTACAAGGCTTGTTTTCAGGATTAAAGAGATTGATGTAAGGGAAGAGGACAAAACGGTTAAGGTTCAGGGGCCGCCTAAAAGGATTTGCCTTGACGAAAACGGCAACCCTACAAAAGCGCTGGAAGGTTTTGCAAGGAAAAACGGGATTAAGCTGGAAGACGTAAGGTTTGAGCAGGGGAAAACAGGTGAGATTGCGGTTGCCGAGAAGTTTGTAAAGGGAAGGGAGACAAAAGAGATTTTGAAAGCCGTTCTTCCGGAATTGCTGAAAAAAATACCCTTTAGAAAGAATATGAAGTGGGGAAGTTTGAATGTAAGGTTTGTAAGGCCTATCAGGTGGCTTTTAGCAATTTTAGACGAGGAAGTGATTGATTTTGAATACGCAAAGGTAAAGGCATCAAATAAAACAAACGGCCACAGGATACTTGGAAAGAGGAATATAGAGGTTAAGTCTTTTGAAGATTATGCAAAGAAATTAGAGGAAAACCTTGTAATTGTTGATTTTAAAAAAAGAAAGCAACTTATTGAGGAAAAGATTAAGTCTTTTGAAGGTAAAACAGGGTTTAAAGCGATTAAAGACGAGGATTTGCTTGATGAGATCATTCACCTTGTGGAATACCCATACATTGTTGAAGGGGAGTTTGACAGAAAGTTTCTGGATATACCCGAAGAGGTGCTTATTACCTCAATGAAAGAGCATCAAAAGTACTTTGCGGTAAGGGATAATGAGGGGAAACTTGCAAACAGGTTTTTGGCAATTGCGTCTATCAAGGAAGATGTCAAGGGCTATGTGAAAAACGGAAACGAGAGGGTGCTTGCGGCAAGGCTTTACGACGCAAAGTTTTTCTGGGATGAAGACAGGAAAAAGCCTCTGTTTTCAAGAATGGAAAAGTTGGAGAGAATGACTTTCCAATCAGATTTAGGCACCTATGCGGACAAGATTGTTAGAATGGTCAGCCTTGCTGAGATACTGAAAAAGCACATTGAGTTTGATTACTATTCAACAAAGGAAACTATTGAACTTTGCAAATGCGATTTAGCAACCGATATGGTTTACGAATTCCCCGAACTTCAGGGGATAATGGGCGGATTATACGCAAAGGAAGAGGGAAAGCCTTACGGAATATGGAAGGGAATTTACGACCATTACAGGCCTGAATCCTTTGACGACGACATTCCCGAAACAAACGAAGGGATTATAACCTCAACTACAGACAAACTTGACACATTTTTAGGCTGTCTTGCCGTCGGCATTAAACCTACTGGCTCAAAAGACCCCTTTGGATTGAGAAGGGCGTCTCAGGGGATTGTAAACATAATCTTCAAGAAAAGCCTTGATTTTGACTTTTACCGATTTGTTAAAGAGTGCTCAAGCATTTATGAAAAATACCTGAAGATTGAAAGAGAAGAGTGGGAAAAGTCTGTATTTTCCATTTTTGATTCAAGAATTTCATTCTTCCTTGAGAAAAACGGATTTAAGTACGACGAGATAAACTCAATCCTTGCAATCCCGCACGGAAATTTAATTGACTCTTTCAACAGGATAAAGGCATTGAAAGAGATAAGGGAAGACGAGGATTTCTTAAAAGTTGCGACAAGTTTTAAAAGAATAAACAATATATTGAATTCCGCAAAGGGCTTCGTGAAAACTTCCGTTAATAAAAGCCTGCTTGTTGAAAGCGAGGAAAGGGAACTTTACACAAAGTCAGTTGAACTAAAAGAAAAGGTGGAAAACCTTGCAAAAGAAAAGAATTACCTCAATGCTTTAAAGGAAATAGCAAAACTGTCAGTAACGGTTAACACATTCTTTGATAAGGTTATGGTAATGGCAAAAGAGGAAGATTTAAAACAAAACAGGCTTTCCCTTTTAAGCGAATTAAAGGGAATATTTTTAACAGTTGCGGACTTTTCTCAATTGGTGGTTGAGAAAGGCAAGGAGGAAAAATGAGAAAGATTTTCAGTTTAGGCATCTGCGTTATAGTGTTATTTACCCTTACCTCATGCTCCCTTTTCCACAAAAAAGAGGAGAAAAAGGCAAAACCTGAAACATCAATGGCACTTGAGTTTGTAAAAAAGGCAAAAGAGGGGCTTAAGAAGTTAAAGGAAGAGAAAGAAAAAGAGTTAAAAAATGAAAATGAGGAAAATACCAAACCTGTTGAATTAAGTGAAAAAGATTTTGAAGCATACCTTAAAACCCTTGATTTGGCAGTAAAGAATATGCAGGAACAGGACAGAAAACTTGAGCAAAAGATAAAGGAAGGCAAACTTGGGGCAATGGACATCCTGTCATTTTCAATGAATGCTTTTGCAAATGTGTTCAACCCTGACGCATATATGGATAAAATTGCAAAAACTGAAGAAGAAAGGGAGCATTACGACAGGGCATTTAGAGAGATTATAAGGCTTTACACTTATGTGAAAGCCACACCTGTTGACGAGTTTAAAAAGAAGAATAAAGAGCAGGCTAAAAAAAGCCAGAAAGAACTTGACGAGTTAAAGAAAAAGATTGAAGAGATGAAAAAGCAAAACCCTGAAATGGCTAAAAAGATGGAA
>JALWHA010000157.1 GCA_027038695.1 Acidobacteriota bacterium | reverse complement strand
ATTGTGCCTAAAAATTTAGGCTTAATAATCGTTGACGAAGAGCAGAGGTTCGGGGTTTTGCAGAAGGAAAAACTTAAATACCTGAAAAAAAGCGTCAATGTGCTTTCAATGACAGCAACCCCAATACCCAGAACATTGAATATGTCTGTAATGGGGCTGAAAGACATAAGCATAATAGAAACACCCCCTAAAAATAGGCTTGCCGTTGACACCTATCACATAGTGTTTGACCCTACTACAATAAAAAAGGCAATTGAGTTTGAGTTAAAGAGAAAGGGGCAGGTTTACTTTGTCCACAACAGGATTGAAACAATTGAACAGATTGCCTCAATAATAAAGTCTCTTGTGCCTGACGCAAGGGTAAGTTTTGCACACGGCAAAATGGGGGAAGACAAACTTGAAAGGATTATGCTTAAATTCTTTAAAAAAGAGATAGATATACTTGTTACAACAACAATTATTGAAAACGGAATGGATGTAAAAGACGCAAACACAATGTTTATAAACGACGCACAAAACTTCGGGTTATCTCAACTTTACCAGTTAAGGGGAAGGATAGGAAGAAGCGATAAGCCAGCCTTCTGCTACCTTATTACGCCGGGGAGTTTTTCATTAACAAAAGAGGCAAGAAAGAGGATTGAGGCGTTGGAAGAGTTTTCCTATTTAGGGGCAGGTTTTAGAATATCAATGCTTGACCTTGAGTTAAGGGGTGCAGGGGAAATTTTAGGCACCAAACAGAGCGGGCACATAAATTCAGTCGGAATTGAACTTTACACAAAGATGCTTGAAAAAACAGTTGAAAAACTCAAAAACAAAGAGTTTGTTGAAGAAGAAACAGTGCTTGAACACCCGTTTATAATACCCACAGATTACATTGAAGTGTCGTCCGTCAGGCTTTCTTTTTACAGAAAACTGTCAATGGCAAGGGAGTATTCTGAACTGCTTAAAATTACAGAGGAAATGGAAGACAGGTTCGGAAAAATACCTGAACAATGCGAGCCATTAATCCTTTCCCACAAGATAAGGATTGAATCAAGGAAATTGGGAATAAAAAGCATAGAGTTGAAAAAAACAATGTGCACATTAACCGTTTCAAACAATACAAAAATCAATGTTGAAAGATTGATTGAAGAGGTAAACAAAAACCCATACCTTGAAATAACCCCGGAAGGAAAAATAGTAATACACAGAGGCAAAAACAAAGAGTTATCAGGCTATCTTGAAGGTATTTTGCCTTTATTGAAAAAAATAGAGAACAAATAATATTTTAAGCCGTATAATTTAACCGTGAACAAATATTAAGGAGTTAGGTATGTTTAAAAAACTTCTATTAATTTTAACGGTAATACTCACCGTTAACCTGACCTTTGCGGACGAGGGGATGTTCCCTTTAAACGAATTGAACCACATCAATTACAAAAAACTTAAAAAAATGGGGCTCAACCTTAGTTACAACCGGATTAGAAACGACATCTCTAAAGCAGTTGTTTCTTTAGGCGGAGGAACAGGCTCATTTGTATCAAAAGACGGGCTAATAATCACAAACCACCATGTCGCATATAGGGCTATTCAGTACAATTCAACTCCGAAACATAACTATATTAAAAACGGGTTTTATGCAGATTCATTGGAAAAAGAACTGCCTGCACCGGGGTACTATGCAGATATAGTGCTTGACATTGTTGACGTAACTAACAGGATTAAATCAAAATTAAACGACAAAATGAGCGACAAAGAGAGGTATCAAACTATTGAAGACGAGATTAAAAAGATTGAAAAGGAAACCGAAAGCAAGGAAAAGAACATAAGGGCTTCAGTGGTTGCATTCTACGGCGGGAAACAGTATTTACTTTTCAAGAAAATAAGGCTTCAGGACATAAGGCTTGTATACGCTCCTCCTGAGTCTATAGGTGCATTCGGCGGGGATATTGACAACTTTGAATGGCCGCGACACGATGGAGACTTCTCATTCTTAAGGGCTTATGTTGACAAAAACGGGAACCCTGCACCTTATTCAAAAGACAATGTACCTTACCACCCGAAACACTTTTTAAAGATTGCCTTCAAACCTCTCAAAAAGGGAGACTTCACCTTTATTTTAGGATTCCCCGGGAGTACAGATAGGTATATGACTGGTAAACAGATTGACCTTTTTCTCAACGATACCATTCCTCTTAAGTTAAACCTTTTCTCAAATATTATTAATATGATGGAACAGGAAGGGCAAAAGAATAAAGAATTCGGGGTAAAAGTAGCATTCTGGGTAAAGGCATTAAACAACACAAAAAAGTACTATGAAGGTGTTCAGGCAGGACTTAAGAGAGACAAAGTGGTTGATAAGTTTTACAAAAGAGACAAAGAGATTGCAAAATGGGTTAAGACGCAGAAAGAACTTGCAAAATACTCAAACGCAATACCTGAAATGAACAAAATAGTTGAAAAGATTAATAAAATAGAAAAAACCCTGACCATTATGGCATACTCAAACTTTGTATCAACATTCGGTGCAGGGGCTACCATAGGAAGATGGTCCGAAGAAAAGACAAAGAAAGACCTTGAAAGAGACCCGGCATTTATGAACAGAAATATCCCGATGAGAAGAAGAAGACTTATTACAATGCAAAAGGATTTAATCCCTGAATTAGACAAAAAGATGCTTAAATACTTTATGAAACAATTTGTTTCCCTTCCTGCAAATGAAAGGCCAAAAACATTTGTAAAGTACTTTGGCAACGGGACAAAGGAAGAGTTGTACAAAAAGATAGACAAAACACTTGACGATTTTTACAAAACCACAAAGTTAACGGACAAAGACACAAGGCTTAAATACTTTGGTATGACAAAGAAGCAACTTGAAAAGGTTAACGACAAACTTCTTCACTTTGCATGGGATTTTGCAGACGAATTAAAGGCAAAGCAGGACAATTTAAAAGGTTTAAGCGGCAGAGCAATTGTTGTTAAGCCTCAAGTAATTGAGGTTATAAACAAATTCACAGGCAAGGAATTGTATCCTGACGCAAACTCAACATTAAGGTTCACATACGGAAAGATTTGCGGATACTCTCCGAAAGACGCTGTCTGGTATGAGCCTTTTACCACATTAAGGGGCGCAATTGAAAAAGAGACTGGAAAAGAGCCATTCGCAAACCCGAAAAAACTTATTGAACTTTACGAGAAAAAGGATTTCGGCAAATACTACGACAAAACATTAGGCGGAGTTCCCCTCGACTTTTTAACAGACAACGACACCACAGGCGGAAACTCTGGAAGTCCTACATTAAACGGAAACGGAGAGATAATAGGCCTCCTCTTTGACGGAAACTTTGAATCAATCTCTTCAGACTATTACTTCAACCCTGCTTTAACAAGAAGCGTTGTTGTTGACTCAAGGTATATACTCTTTATCCTTGACAAATTTTCAAACGCACAGAGATTAATAAAAGAGCTGACAATAGTTAAATAAAATTATTCAATTTTATTACAGGGGGGGATAATTCCCCCTTTTTTTAACCTTTTTAATAAGAAAAGATGTCCTGTCCTGATATAGGTTGACACATAAAACCTAAAATCGGGAGGGAAAATGAAAAAGAATGTTATTCGCTACAGTGAAGCATTCAAAAGGCATGTGGTGAAAGAAATTGA
>JALWHA010000156.1 GCA_027038695.1 Acidobacteriota bacterium | reverse complement strand
AGCAAAGCCTGCCCCATCACTGTTGTTTTTCACAAAAAACTCAAACCCTGTCCCATCTTTGCCGTCTCCAACAGGAGTAAAGGGAGATAAAGCAATTTTTCCCCACCCTTTTTGAGAATCAATGCAATTCTCGTTTAACAGGCTCTCAACATTCATTACCTTATAAAAACCCTTACCGATAATATCCTTACAATCCGTGCTAACCTTGAAATTCTCTTTAACTGAAGAGGAAAAAGCAGCAATTGAGTCCCAGTAATCCCTTTCTTCCGCAATATGCGGGACAACAAAGCCTGCATTTAAAACCCTATTAACCATAGCGGAACTAACCCTGCTATCCCCTTCAAGGTAAAGAAAAGCGGAGAAATCCCCCTCTCCCCTTACTTCAAGAAAACCGTCGGCGCAACCATACTCAACATCCTTCCTTCCGTTTCCGTTGATTGTAATCTCACTTCTCTCTATTTCATTTCCGTTAGAATCCTTTAAAACCAAATTCAACTGGATAGAGGAAGATTGGTTGTTTGTAAAAACAATATGAGCCGAATTGTACCAGTTGCCGAAATTTAATGGAATGGTGAGAGGTTTATCAGAATAAACGGTTATTGAGAGTTTGCCTGACTTAACCTCAACCCCGTCAGGTGTTTTAACAATAAAAGATGGGAAGTAATGCCCAGGTTTTGAATAGGTAAAACTAACAGAAGGGGTTTGAGTTGTTGTGTCAACCTCTCCGTCTCCGTCAAAATCCCATTCAAAAACAGAGTTTTCAGGAACAGATTGCAACTCACCATTGAAATCAACAGTTAAAGGAGACACCCCTTTTAACACATCTGCTGAAAAAGAGGTGATTTCAGGCTTTTCAACCTTATCAACAAGCCATACCCTTGAAGCCTTGACTACATCAAAGAGGACAAACTTATCACCCATCTTCTCAATAAAGTTGTTATCAACGGCAGGGTTTAAAAAATACTTTCCGTAAAGGGTAAACTTCCCACCTTCAAACTTATAAACCCTCAACACATTCTTGTAAACGGTAAATAACTTACTTCCGTCAAAGTAAACATCGTCTGCTGAAAAGTTGTCAAATATGCAGTCTATGTGCTGCAAACTGTCTCCTTCAATTTTATACATCTTTATCCCGTAACCGCAAAGGAAAACACTGTCCCCCCTTGCTTTAAGAAAACCTGTTCCCTGGTATTTATAATCCTTAACCAAACTCAAACTTCCGTCTTCCTCAACCTTCACAAGGTAAATATCCTCAAAAAAGTTGTTTGCAAGCACATAATTCCCCGACTTTGTTATAGAGTAAAACAAATCCGCTTCCCTTCCGTTAAGTTTCACCTCTCCCTTTAAAACCCCGTTAAACGAAGAATCAATCTGAATATGCTTTAAATAATACCCGTCATCTTCCTCGGTAACTAAAAATATATCCCTGCCGAATATAGCGCTTCTCTCTACAGGGTAAATGTCAGGGAGAAATGTCTCTGAAATAAGGTTAAGTTGCTCTTTGTCAAAAACATCAAGAACAAGTTTCTTTCCTATCCTTGACATAACATAGATATTTTCCCCGTCATCACCTATGTTTGACCAACTATTAGTTGCGGTTGAATAATTAAAATTATCGGAGAACTTCAAAACCCTCTTTTCTTCCACCAGATTATTCCCTTCCCTCTTTAACTTCACAAGGGTATTCTCGCTAACATAAAACACATTATCCCCGTCAACACAGTAATCCCTGATAAACAAATCCCCGTAAATTTTATCAAGAACAGGAATGTCCGCTTCCCAACCTTCTCTACTTAAAAGGTTAAAGCGGCCTGAAGAACCATTTATTGAAACCATATAATCGCTATTAACAAAGGCAAAAGCCTGAGAATATGGAATGGGAAGAACCTTTACTATCTTAAAGTTGTCTAAATCGGAGATGTCAGCCTTTAAAACACCGTGTAAGGTTGATATGTAAGCATAATTCCCGTCTGCACAAAACCATAAAATTAAAGAAGACACATAAGGGGAAAGGTCAATCTCTTTTGCAGGGGAAAGGCTTCCGCCTGATTGCACATTGAAAACATCAAGGGTTGCATCGCTTCTCTGGAAAAACAATTTGCCGTTAATAAAATCCATATAAACGGGATAAACAAACAAATACCCCGGTTTTTTTGCTAATGTCTTTTTTTCAACAACAACAGGGTTATCCCTGTCTTCAAGGGAAACAGTGTAAATATAATAACAATCAGGAACCACAGTGGTTTCATTTAAGGTTGCAATGTAAAGGTAATTGTTGTAAAAGGCTATTTTATAAACAAACTCGTCAGGGTCAACCCTAACCATTCCCCTTTTAACAGGGTTTCCCGACAACACATTATCAAAGATATCTACACCTAAGTGATACTTCCCCCCTTCGTCCTGCTCAATCAAGCCAGGAACAAAGAATAAATCATTATAACCTTTGCAATTTGTAGTATATACACTTTTAAAATCTGTGTCCGCCTTTCCTTTGTACTGAAAGGTCTCAAGGTTGTCGCTTCCATTAAAAACCTTGAAAAAGTAATGGTTGTCTTTGTATTCAAAACTGTAAAACACATTATCTTTAACAAAGAAATTGTCAAACGGTATATCCTTAACCCCTGAAAAGGAGTTGGTGTTTACCTGAACTCCATAACTTTTTTCACCGTCGTTTCTAAAAAAATTGTTGCCGTCGTGAAAAACCCTGGAAGAATACGGATTATAATTCCCGAGAACAGCGGAATCAACAACAATGTTATACCTTGCAAAATCCTGAAAGAGCGCAAGGTTTAAAGAGTTTTCAACACTATCGGAAAATATCAGGTAATCCCCCAACACCCCAAAACACCCTGACTGCTTAAAGACACTCCATTCAGTAGAAATATCGGGAAGGGAAGAAAGGCCATAACAACGAAAAGTTCCATTGCTTTCGCCAAGTGTTGAAACAAATAGTTTATCATTATAAACGCCCCACACACTTCCCAAAATCTTCAGCCTTTTTATAAAAACAGGGTTTAAAGGCTCGCTTATGTCATACAGGTAATCAGGCCCGTTTCCTGCAAAAAGGTAATTGTTATAGACAATTGCGCATCTTGTCTCATCCCCTGTATCAAGCCTTTTAACAAATTGAGGGTTTGTTTTATCGCTTATATCGTAAATTAGAATACCCCTGTTAGAGTTTTGAATATACCTTCCTGAATAAGAGGTAAGGTATAGTGCATTTCCCTTTACTTCTATATCTGAAACTGCAACCAAACTGTAATCTTCATAAACTATTTTCGGGTTTTGCTTATCCGAAACATCAACTATTAAAAACCCGTCGCCAACCGAGATATAGAGGAAATCCCCCTGAATAGCCATTCCCTCACTTTGATACAAATAATCAATCTCTGAGACAACAAAGGGGTTTGTCTCGTCCTGAACATCAACAATAAGGCACCTTCCCTTAGCATCAAGGACATATAAATAACCCTGACTGTAATAGCACTTAACAAATAAGCCTATCTCGTCAACCTTTGAGACAGGTTCAAGTTTATCGTTGTTTATTCTGTAAACCTTCACCCCGTCCTGCAAATTTAAAGCAAAAACAAGGCCTCTATCATTATCAACAGCAATGCTTACAAAGGAATCAGAGCCGTAAGAAGAAGAGGTTTTAAAGTAATCAGGGTAAACTGTATGTCCTGAATAAGAAAGGGTTGCTTTCA
>JALWHA010000155.1 GCA_027038695.1 Acidobacteriota bacterium | reverse complement strand
TCAACTCAAACTCTTTTTTATCAAGGGAAAGAATATCGGAAATCTCGCTTAATGCGGTGTCTATAATCTCATTCCTTGACATATTTGCAACACCCCTGTTGTTGTCTCCCCCTGACATAACGGTTAAAAGGGAATATTCGTCAGGCGCCCTGTTAACAAATATGTTTGAAGAAAAGAGAGAGCCTAAAATCTTTCTATTTTCCTTTGAAGGGATAAGAAAACCGAATCCATTTATCATTTTATCCCTCTTTAACGCAAAACTGACAACAGCCATAGGGGGGTAAAAGATAGAGTTTAAATCCTCAATCACCTCTTCTTTATCAGGAAAATCAATGTCTTTGTAAGCGTAAGAGGGGATTGCAAAGAGGATTGCGTCATACCTTTTATCCGAAACATTAAGGGAGTATGAATTGCACTCTTTTGAAACAGCCTTTAACTCCGCATTACAGTAAAAGTGAAAACCGCCGTTTTCAACAAGTTTGTCAATTAAATAGCGCATACCCCTTTTAAAAGAGGTAAGCCTGCCAGACGGAGAAGCCTTTTTGCTTTTTAGTTTAAACATAGCCTTTACAAGGCTTCCGTATTCCCTTTCAAGTTGATAAATCCTCGGAAAGCACTGCTTTAAACTTAACCTGTTTACACTTCCCGCAAAAACCCCGCTAACCATAGGGTCAAGCATAAAGTCAACAGCCTCTTTTCCAAGCCTTCTCTTTCCAAACTCCGCAACCGTCTCCTCGTAATCGTTTTTTAAAGGCTTAACAAAAGGCTCTTTCATAATCTCAATCTTGCCTTTAAAGGAGAGCAAAGGGGATTTAAAAAATGAAACAAGGGAATCCGGTAGGGGAATAAGTTTCCCTTTTTTCAGAATATACCTTATCTCGGCGTCTTCGTTTGCCTCAATCAATTCGGCGTTTGCAAGACAAAGCCTTGCTATTTCAAGTGTTGACTGCTTTCCGCTTAAAAAACCGTTAGGCCCCCATTCCATTAAAAAATTATCTTTAAAAACGGTTTTTATAGTGCCGCCTGCGACATCCCCCTTTTCAAAAACATCAACCTCAACATCCTTCAATTTTCTCTTTATCAAAAAAGCGGAAGATAGCCCTGAAATCCCCCCGCCAATAACCGCAACCCTCATACAGCCTCCTGCTGAAAATTTTAACATAGAAAAAGCCTTATCCCCTTTAGTTCTTTATAAAATCATTGGATTGTCTTAAAATAAAAAAAGAACAAAAAAAAGGGGGTTTTTATGGCTTTAATGGAAAAGATTATGCAGGATATGAAAGAGGCAATGAAATCAAAGGAAAAGGAAAGGTTGAGCACAATTAGAATGCTTGTATCCGAGATAAAAAAGAGGCAGATTGATTCAGGGAAAGAGTTTGACGATAACGATATTTTAGGTGTCATAAAATCAATGGTAAAGAGCAGGGAAGACTCTGTTAAGGCATACAGGGATGGCGGAAGGGAAGATCTGGCAGAAAAGGAAGAAAGAGAGGTTGAGGTGTTAAAATCATACCTTCCAAAACAACTTTCAGAAGAGGAAATCGCAAATATTGTTGAAGAAGCAATCAAGGAAAGCGGCGCTCAAACCGTGAGGGATATGGGAAAGGTTATGAAGATTGTTATGGGAAAGTACGGCTCACAGGTTGACGGCAAAACAGTGAACAAAATTGTAAAAGAAAAATTAGGTTGATGTATTGATTTACAATTTCAGCGTTTTGTGATAGTTTAAACCTATGATTAAAAAGTTTTCAATTGAAAGCATTGGTGAGTTTAGAAAAAAAACTGAATTTGAATTTTCAAAAAACATCAATGTCTTTTTAGGAAAGAATGCCACAGGAAAGTCAATTATTTTAAAATTTCTCTATTCCTCACTTGCTTTTTTACACAACAAAAAACAGAGCGAAAACAAAGAAATCCTTAACCACAATTTAAGTGAAAAAATCAAAAATGTCTTCCTGATTGAAAAAATAGGGAAACTATCAACGAGAAAACAGGGGAGAACAAAATCAAAGGTTGAAGTATTCTTCGCTAACAACAATTTTGCTTTCTCTTTTTCAACAAAAAGCCATAAAGCAAAAATAGAGGTTATTCCAGACAATAAAATTGGTAAATCAATCTTTATACCCACAAAAGAAATCCTTTCAATTATGGATAGAGGCTTTATCGGGATTTACGAAAACTATGAAAAACCATTTATGGAAGAGATATACTATGACCTTGCAAAAAAACTTGATGAACCGATAAGAAGGGGAAGAAATGTAAGCAAAATAAACAAATTACTGAAACTTTTTAAAATTGAAGACATTCAACTTGGAAGGATTTACAGGGAACAAAGCACAAAAGAGTTTATTGCATACATAAAAGGGATTGGCAACATAGAATCAAAACTGCTTGCTGAAGGATATAGAAAGATTGAAACAATTGTTTACCTTTTAAAAAACGGCCAATTGACAAATGGAAGTTATCTGTTCTGGGATGAACCTGAAGCAAACTTAAATCCATCCTTAATGAAGTCAATGGTTGACTTTATAGTTAACCTTTCACAGGAGTTTAACATCCAGATTTTTCTATCAACCCACAATTACTTTTTGCTAAAATACCTGAATTTCAAAAACAATTCTAAGAAACAGCCTGTCAAATTTTTCTCCTTAAGAAAGGATAAAGACAATATAGAAGTTTCTTCAGCCACAGATATCTATTTGCTTGAAAACAATGAGATTATAGACGAGTTTGAAGCCCTGTTAAAGAATGAAAACTTCTTGTTGATTGATTAAAATGTTTGAAGACACTGAATCCAATCTTAAAATTACAATAAATTCAGATTTTTGCTTTAAATACGAAAACAATTTCTTTGTAAACAAGCATAGTTTCAGCAAATGCGATTACATAGCCATTCTAACAGAGAAAAACAGAAAGAAAGTTCTCTCTTTTATTGAAGTAAAGCGTGTTGATTTTTTCTTAAATGAGAAGAAATTTGATAAAGGTAAAGCCCACAATAGCATTCAAGAAATCATCAGAAAACTTCTTGAAACCTATGCCTTTATTGACCTTTTCAATTTAGAAAAATACAAAGACCAAAACCTTGAAAAGGTATATCCGCTTTTACAGAAAAACAAACCAATCAGATTTATACTTATTGTAAATGACTTTAGACAACCTTTGAGAGACAGATTGTTCATAATTTTAGAAATCTTAAGAAAACAAACAAAATACCTTAAAGTTGAACCTGTTGTAATATCACAGGCAAATCCAGAGTTGCTTTCAATAAAAATAGAGCCTTCAGAAGAATAGATATGTTTTACTTTGTTTCAACGCCGATTGGGAATTTAAAGGACATAACTTTAAGAGCAATTGAAATACTGAAACAATCGGATATTATCTTCTGCGAAGACACAAGGCATTCAAGGAAACTGCTTGAGCATTACGGGATTAAAACAAAGGTTGACTCATTCCACCAGTTCAGCGGGGAAGAGAAACTTGAAAAGATAAAGAAACTGTTAACTGAAGGAAAAACAGTAAGTTATATATCAGACGCAGGAACTCCCATTATCTCAGACCCCGGCTATGAGATTGTTAAATTCTTAAAAGAAAACGGGATTGAATACGATGTAATCCCCGGAATTACAGCACTAATCCCTGCCTTAATGCTATCTGGCTTCCCCCCTGACAAATTCTTTTTCGGGGGGTTTTTAGGAAAAAAGGAAAGCGAGATAGAAAAGC
>JALWHA010000154.1 GCA_027038695.1 Acidobacteriota bacterium | reverse complement strand
CTTTTTGCAAAGTTAAAGTATTCTCTGTTTCCTGAGCATAACCCATTGATTTCAACAGGCTTTGTTTTAACAGCGACAATAATACTTCTATTGGGGGGAGAGGTTTCCCCAAAAATGATTGCCTTGAAGAAGCCTGTTGGTTTTTTGAAGAAATCTATTTTTGTTGTTTATCCGTTGTCAATCCTGTTAATCCCTTTAAAAAGGTTTTTCAAAAACAACGGGGAAGAGAAAATCCTGTTTTTAAATGTTATCCACATTGCAAGAAAGGAAAACGCAATTGACCATACTGAAGCATTTTTTTACGAAAATATTTTCAAAGCAGAGACAACACCCTGCCTCTTTGCCGCAACACCTATAAACAAGGTTAAAGACAAATCAATCTTAAAAGGCCACCCTTTGCCTGAGATAGTGCCACTTTCAAGGGCTATTGAGATTATGAGAAAGGAAAAAACAAATATTTTAACC
This sequence comes from Acidobacteriota bacterium, assembly GCA_027038695.1. Lineage (GTDB taxonomy): Bacteria > Acidobacteriota > Holophagae > Thermotomaculales > Thermotomaculaceae > Thermotomaculum. The sequence goes on along the minus strand of JALWHA010000154.1, from coordinate 3,300 downwards.
ATAGACGAGACAGGAAGCATTTCTGGAGTTATAACAAGAAAAAACATTGTTGAATATTTCACATTTACCGAGATTGAAGAGTATGTCTATGAAGACAATACAATAAGCGGGGAGATGCCTGTTTCACTCTTTGAATACCACTTTGACACAAGGCTTAATCAAAACAAGTTTAAAACAATTAACGGCTATGTTTTTGACCTTTTCTCAAGGCTTCCTGAAGTTGGGGAAGAGGTTTCGAACAATCAATTCAGGTTCAAGGTGCTGGAAGTGAAACACCACTTTATTACAAAGTTGAAGGTGGAGAAAATAAATGAGTGAGATTGTAATTTTTATAATCGCAATTATTTCCGAAGGCTTTTTTTCAGGAAGCGAGATAGCAATTGTTTCTTCAGACAACGGCAAACTTTTAAATCTCTCGCAAAGCGGAAATAAAAACGCCGAAAATGTTTTAAAACTGAAAGAAAACCCCATAAATTTTTTAACTGTATGTTTAATCGGCACAAACCTTTCCGCCGCAACCGCTTCTTTTGCCGGCACATTGTTTATTCTGCAACACCTTCCGAAATATAAGGAAATCGGCGTTTTCTTTATTATCCCGATTATGATGCTTTTCGGTGAAATTATCCCCAAAACAGTTTACTCAAGGTTTGCAACCCCGATTTCCCTTACAGTTTCAAAGGTTATTCAAATTCTATCAAAAATACTTGCACCTGCTGTTTTCCTTTTAAATAAATGGAGCAATTTTGTCTCATCTTTCATTAAAAAAGAGGAAGACTTAATTACAAGGGAAGAGTTTTACCATATGCTTGACAGGGAAAAGGATTGCCTGCCTGAGCATTTAAGGGATATAATAAACAGGTTCAAGGAAAAGAAAGATATTGAATACGCACTTTTCGGAGAAAAAAATGCTTGATAGTTTTTTGAAAAAGATTGAAGACAAAAGCCTTAAAATCGGTGTTATTGGTTTAGGTTATGTGGGATTACCCCTTGCTATGGCGTTTTTAAAAAAGGGATACAAGGTTTACGGTATAGACATAAGCGAGATAAAGGTTGAAATGCTCAACGACGGTATATCCTATGTTCAGGATGTGTCTTCAGAGGATGTAAAAAAGTTTATTTCAAGCGGCCAGTTTAAGGTTTCAACATCGTATTCACTTATCTCAAAGTTAGACGCAGTGAGCATAACCGTCCCCACCCCGTTGTCAAAATCAAAAAACCCTGATTTATCCTATGTTAAGCATGCGGTTGAAAACACTTTGAAAAATTTGAAACAAAAGCCTTTTTTAATTGTGCTTGAATCAACAACCTATCCAGGAACAACAAGGGAGTTTATAGTTGAAGAATTGACAAAAAAGGGAATGAAGGCAGGGGAAGAGGTTTTCGTTGCATTCTCTCCCGAAAGGGTTGACCCGGGAAATAAGCACTATTCAATTGAAAATACACCAAAGATTTTAGGGGGATACTCTGAAAACTGCTTAAAAGCGGCCAGTATGCTTTACAGCAAGATTATTGACAAAATCGTTAAGGTTGAGACACTTGAAGAAGCAGAAATGGCAAAGTTGCTTGAAAACACATTCAGAGCCGTAAATATAGCACTTGTAAACGAATTAACTTTAATGTGCGATAGAATGGGGATAAATATCTGGAATGTAATAAAGGCAGCCTCAACAAAGCCTTACGGCTTTATGCCTTTTTACCCCGGCCCCGGCATTGGGGGGCACTGCATACCTTTAGACCCTGAATACCTTTTATGGAAAGGGAAAACAGTTGGGTTTTACAACAGGTTTATAGAATTAGCGTCAGACATAAACGCAAATATGCCACGCTTTGTGGTTGAAAAGGCAATAAGGGTTTTAAACCAGTTTGGAAAGCCTTTAAACAGAGCAAAGATTTTGATTTTAGGTGTTACTTACAAAAAAGATGTAAGCGATTTAAGGGAATCCCCCGCATTTGACATAATCAAACTCTTAAACTCATACAATGCAATAGTAAATTACTCTGACCCGTTTCACTCAAAACTGTTTTTGGAGGAAGAGATGTACACCTCTGTTGAGTTAAAACCTGAAAATATCTCGCTTTTTGATTTAATTATAATGATTACAAACCACACTGCCTTTAACCTTGAAGAAATTGCAGAAAACGGAAAGGCAATACTTGACACAAGAAATGCATTTGACGGGATAAAGAAAGAGAATATCTTTAAACTTTAGGAGAAAATAATGAGAAAATTGATAGATTTGCATATGCACTCAACAGTATCAGACGGAACTTATACCCCTTCCGAACTTGTAAAATTGGCAAAGGAAAAGGGATTATCGGCAATAGCGTTAACAGACCACGACACGGCAGGGGGAGTAAAAGAGTTTCTTGAAGAGGGGGAAAAGCAGGGGATAGAGACAATTGCGGGGATTGAAATAAGCTCTCTGTTTGAGGGATACCCTGAAATCCATGTCCTTGGATACTTCATAGACCCTGAAAACAGAGATGTTATGGAAAAACTCAAGTTCCTTCAAGACGCAAGAAAGGTTAGAAACATAAAACTTATTGCAAAACTGAAAGAGTTAGGCTTTGAAATATCATGGGAAGAACTTGAAAAAGAGGCAAACGGTCAGTTAATCGGAAGGCCTCATTTTGCAACCTTAATGGTAAAAAAAGGCTTTGTAAAAGATACAAACGAAGCGTTTTCAAAGTACATTGGCAACGACGGGCTTGCCTTTGTGCCTAAAGAGAAACTTACAACCCCTGAAGCGGTAAGTTTCCTCTTTGAAAACGGCATAGTCCCTGTTCTCGCACATCCGATTTTAATAAAAATGAATACAAACGATTTAATTGATTTCATAATACTTCTCAAAAAAAGCGGGTTGCAGGGAATTGAGGTAATACACTCTGAAATACCTGAAAAGGAAAGCAGAAAATACCTTGAACTTGCTTACAGGTTCAACCTTGTGCCAACAGGCGGCTCTGACTTTCACGGTGCAAACAAGCCTTATGTAAAGATGGGAGTGCCTGAAGTTCCCTATGATTTTTTCCTCAAACTCAAAGAAAGAAAAAAGGACATGCTCTCAATTATGGAAACAAGGAAACTGTAGACTTAAAATTCCGGATGATAAATTACAATGTCCCGTCCTGATATAGGTTGACACATAAAACCTAAAATCGGGAGGGAAAATGAAAAAGAATGTTATTCGCTACAGTGAGGCATTCAAAAGGCATGTGGTGAAAGAAATTGAAGAAGGAAAATTCAGAACATTTAAGGAAGCAAGGGAGAAATATGGTATAAAAGGAGAAGTTACAATCAAG
>JALWHA010000153.1 GCA_027038695.1 Acidobacteriota bacterium | reverse complement strand
TCCCATCTGTCTTTTCTGTAAATCCCTTCATAGGTTGAGCCTTGAGAGATATGCCTTAAAACAAATTTGTATGCTTCTTCAGGTTGCAGGCTTAAAGGAATATCAATGGTTTTCTGGTCAATGAAATCTCCAGGGATGTTTCCTTTAAACCTTGCACACTCTATTTTTGCGTAAGGGAAAAGTTTTTCTTTCAGTTTGTCGTTTGACAATAGCACAAGTGCATTGGTGGGAAATAGGTTTTTTTGATCTCTAATTATTAAATTAAGTTTTTCTAAAGTTTTTTCTGTTAACTTTTCTCCTGTAATGTCTTCAAAGTGTTTTTGAAATAACGATATGTCTAATTCGCTAACTTTTTTTAAGTGTACGGGCATTGAATCAAATGAGATGCCTTGTTTTTGTCTTTCTAATTCTTCAATAATCTCTTTACCTGCAAGGCGGTTTGTTGAGCCGACGCGAATATAAGTTCCGTTTTCTTTTCCTTTGTTTTTTATAAAATACGGGGGATTGTTTCCTTTGTAGATTTTTATCACAATGATGTGTTTGCCGTTGTGATTTATAAACAAGATGTCAGGCAGTATTAAAGGATAGCAATTGTCATGAATTATATTGCTAATCTTTTCTTCAAGTTCTAATAAGTCTTCTTCGGGAATCCCTGTTATCTTTCTCGGTTTGTTTTTAATACCGATAAAAATTTCCCCGCCTGCATCATTGGCAAAGGCTACAACAGTTTTGCAGAGGTCTGATTTTTTAGGCAAAGTTTCTTTGAATTCAATTTTTCTTCCCTCAGATTGCTTCAGTAGTTTTTCAATCATCAATTTGTCCCCGTTAGCCTTCAGAATTCACACTTTTTCGTATTTGTATTCTGTAATATTCCTCTCACCCTTATCAAATGTCATCCCTATAAGGTAAATCTCTTTCACTTTGTTGAGGTATTTTTCGTAGTATTTTTTTTCCTTAATCTGTTGAAGCGGGTCTTTTTCTTCCTTTCCGTCTTTCACCTTAAACTCAATGATGTACGCCTTATCGGGAAGGAGTATTGTTAAATCTATCCTTCCCCTGTTTGTGATGTCTTCGGCAATCAAGTCTATCCCTAAGGAAGCAAGATAGGCGTATATAACGCTTGCGTAGTAGCCTTCGTAAGAGTCAATCTCATTCTTTGTAAAGTTTGTGTAAGGGATTGCGGATAGCAGTGATTTGAAGTTTTCCATAAGTCCGTCAATGTCTGCATTGTACAGTAGCATTAAAATATTGTCAGCTTCAGGCTGCTCGCCGAAAAGGTATTCAAGGATAACCTCGTTTAAACTCTTTTTTACCTCAAGGTTTGGATAGGATAAAACATACAGATTTGACCCGTCAGGCATAGGGATTGTGTCTTTTATTGTTAAATATCCCGTCTGCCAGAGCAAAGCCTCTATCTTCATGGTATAGACATCAAAACTGCCTAATAAACTGTCGGTTGCTTTTTTCCCTTCAAGTTGAGGGATGTAGTATTTTTTCTTTTTCATTAATTTTATCAAAAATGTGGGATTTCCCGTTTCAAACCAATAAGGCCTGAATTGATGTTCATTGCTTATGAACAAAAGTATATCAAACGGATTGTAAACCTTCTCCCCAAGCCACGAATAGCCGTTGTACCACTTTCTTACCTTTTCCCTGTCCGCACCCTTTAAGTATTCGCTAAAGTACTTATCAAGGTCGTCTTCCGTATATCCACAAATGTCTGAGAATTTCCTGTTAACCGTTATGTCGTATAGATTGTTCAATTTACTGAACAAATTAACCTTGCTGAATTTTGTAACTCCCGTTAGTAATACAAAACGAAGGTATTCGTCCAATCCCTTAATTACCCCGTAGAAGTTTGAGAGCAGATCCCTTATCTCCTCCGCCAATTCAGGCTTTTCAATGTTATCAAGTATAGGCTTGTCGTATTCGTCTATGAGGACGACGACGGGTTTTTGATATTTCTCGTATGTTTTCTTAATCAGTTCTCTGAAGTAATTACCGTAAAAATCCTCTTCAATATCCTCAAGGTTAAGGCTTTTTTGTATCCCTTTCAGATAATTAAAGATAGACTTTTCAAATAACGATGCGTTTTTAGAGGGTATCTGGCTAAAATCAACTCTGATTACAGGAAACTTTTCTTCCCAATTCCATTTATCGTAGATATACAGGCCTTTAAATAATTCCTTATTTCCCTCAAAAATGTGCTTCAATGTGTCAACGGTTAAGGTTTTTCCGAACCTCCTTGGACGAGAGAGGAAGAAATAATCCCCTGAATCTATTAATTGAAGTATGTTTTTTGTTTTGTCCACATAAAGACGATTGCCTTTAATGATCTTTTCAAGGCTATTCAAACCTATCGGCAGTTTTTTCATAGAATTTGCTCCTGAAAGGTAGTATTTCTATAAAAATTATAACACATACACAAAAGAAAATATTTGATTATAGATTTTAAATGCTAAATTGGATAAAGAAAACTTCTTTTAATTCAATTTAGATAATTTCCTTATTTCAGTTTAGTATTCAGAATCCATTTATAAACAAAGCCAGGGGGGAAGTCAGATTTTTTTGCCACCGCCTTTCTTGATATTGGTTTAAAGGTTATCTATTCCTTAGTTCGCCTTTGCGATTTAGCATGTTCAGGGTGTTCCATCTCAAATGGAATTGCCAGGTAAATTCCCTTGTCTTCAATAAAAGCATAACCTTTTTTTTAACAGATAGACAAAACTTTTTTTAAAGTGCAGGTCAATTGCGCATTGTAGTTTTTTTGAATTTTTGATGTAAAATGTTTCATATCATTTCAAGTCCACTCTGCTTTATGGAAATTTCTCACTGCCTATTTTATCAATATATGGCACAGGCCCCGGAGATCAGGTCGCAGTGGCTTGACTTTGTTTATAGCAATAAAATTTCTGATCACACTAAAGAAAGTCCCCTTTTTCAGGACAAGACAAGGATAAAAGTCCCTTATTCCTTATTCCTTTTATCCCATTTACCTTTTTTATGATAAACTTTAAAGTTGAGAATCAGTAATAAGGGAGTCAACTATAAATAATTATGTTGAGGAATAAATTTTTGATGGTATTTAAGCAAAGCAAAGAGGACACGGACAAGTTTATTGCAAAGAGCAATCATAGTCTTTCTATGAGGCATGCCCTGGTTTCTCTTCTTAAGGTAATACTCCCTGAAATGCGGATTACACCTGATAAGTCCTGCAGCCATAATATAAATGCACCTTCTCAAAGAAGCAGAGCCTCTTTTGCTAATCCTTCCCCTGACAAACATATATCCGGACTGCTTAACGGAAGGGTCAATTCCTGCGTAAGCGGCAAGTTTCTTACGGTTTTCAAACCTGTTAATATGCTTAATTTCAGCAAGGAAATGTGCAGCAGTAACCTCTCCTATGCCTTTAATAGATGTAACTATATCCAGGTCATCTGCCATAACTTCCTTAATTTGGTCAAGCAACCTTTCAGTAATCTCATCAAGTTGATTATTCAGAAAGCGCAGGGATTTAACATATTGTTTCACGACAAAGGCATAATTTTTGGAAGCTGTCCCGATAGAATTTTCAGCAAGTTTAATAATCTCATAGGGAGTAATCTTAATCTTCCTTCCCCTTGTTTTATGAGTTTCAAAGAAAAGCCTGACCTTCTCAGAGGAAGCAAAAACCTCGTTTGGAGAGGAAAATGCTTCAATAAAGGAAAGAAAAAACTCGGTAAAGACATTAATTTTATTAAGCAGTTCAGGGAAGACGAGGGAAAGATACTGCTTAATCTAAGTTTTAGTTCTTGCGACTTTGCGAGAAACACTTTCTCTCAACCCTGCAAGCGCAACAATATCATCTCTATTATGTGGAGCAAACTTATTGAGGTTATGGCAATTTTTGGCGATAAACTCAGCAATAACACAAGAATCAATTCTATCAGTTTTAGTATTGCGCAAAGAGACAGCCTGAGAGAATCGTTTAACAAGGGAAGGATTAAGCAGATAAACATGCAATCCCTTTGCATTCAGGAAGGATAGGAGATTGATATGATAGATACCGGTAGACTCAAGAGCGATAATAGAATCGTGAAAATGTTCAACAAGTCTGAGAAAAGAGTTAAAGCCCTCTCTATTCATAGGGAAATAGCCTTCATCAATCAAGGCAAAAGAAGAATCAATAACGGCGAAATTAAACTTATCTTTGGAAACATCAATACCGATAAAAAAGTGAGAAGAAAGGTTTTGCATATCACACCTCACAAAAGTTATTTAGGTTGTCCCGAATCCGGTCTCCTGATTGACAGTGGCTTTCAAGCCAAATCAACCGATAGGGACTTAAGGGACGGGGGACAGACTCCCTTTGAAGCTCTAAGGCTTAGGAAAAATGGGGTCCTCTGTCCCTCTTTTTTACTAACACAGGAAAATGTATTAGCAAACATAAAATATCAAAATTATTAGTAGGAGTAGAATATGAAAATTTTTCTTGACCTGGTAGGGAATACGCCTCTTGTTGAGTTAAAGAGGTTTTCCAAACCTGAAAAAAATGTGCGTATATTTGCAAAATTGGAGCTTTTCAATCCGTCCGGCTCATTAAAGGACAGGATTGTAAAATATATGATTGAGAAGGCTGAAAAAGAGGGCAGGTTAAAAAAGGATATGATAATAGTAGAAGCCTCAAGCGGAAACACGGGTATTGCTCTCTCAATGGTATGCAATTTAAAAGGGTATAAGTGCAGAATTTATATGCCTGAAAGCAAGAGTATGGAAAGAAGGGTTATGATTAGGGCATGGGGCGGAGAGTTGATCCTTACCGATCCGACTAATCAAAACAGCCATATTGAAGCGGCTGAAGAACTGTGTGCAAAAGAACCTGAAAAGTACTTTTACTTTAATCAAAACGGTAATGAAGGCAACACCGAAGCCCACTATATTACAGGTAAAGAAATTGCAAAAGATATGAAAGAGATAGGTGTTGATTATTTTGTTGCCGGGTTAGGCACCGGGGGAACCTTAATGGGGGTATCAAGGGCATTAAAAGAAGAATTCGGAGATAAAGTTAAAATCATAGGGGTTCACCCGTCAACCGCAATAAGTCATATTGAAGGGTTGTTACATTTAGACGGAAGTTACATCCCCCCTATATGGCACCGGGAGCAAATTGACGCTCTGGAAAAAGTGACCGACGAAGAAGCATATAAATATACCAGAGAACTTGCTTTAAAAGAAGGGATTTTTGCAGGAATTTCAAGCGGTGCAAACCTGTGCCAGGTATTAAAAATCGCCGAAAAAGTAGAAAACGCTAACATAGTTTTTATTTGCGGGGATAGAGGGGAAAGATACCTTTCTACCAAACTCTGTGATGTGTATAGGTTTTAACTAACGCACTAAAAAAATCAAAAAAGTAGTTAAATTTATAATTTTTATAAAGTTTACTAAAATATTAAAAGTAAAAAAAGTTGCAATTAATTGGGGAAGTTATTATCATATAAAAAGAATGATATTTATAATGCGGTGGGGGTTACCGGTATTAACCTTCTTAAAATCAAAAAGAAATGGAGATGTTATGAGGAGGTTGACTTTAATTTGTCTGGTAGTCGGGTTTGTGTTATTTTTCCCAAGCCTGGCCTTATCCGCCGACAAGGGACTTGTCGGAATGGACACATGTTCCGGTTGCCATGAGGATGTGGTAAATAGGTTCAGTAAATCTTTTCACGCCACATACTTTAAGAAAGGCGACCAATTTAAGTGCGAAGCATGTCACGGCCCCGGCGAACAACATGCGGAAGAAGAAGATCCTTCTTTGATCTATGGTCCTTCAAATAACAAGTTTAAACTTAACAAGCAGTGTTTAACCTGTCATGCTAACGTGTTGCACGGATTAAAAGAAAAACACGTTATCGAATACGGTGTAGGGTGTACCGATTGCCATAAGGTTCACCAGCCTGCTTACAAAGGTAGTCTTGTTAAGGAAGAAAACAAACTCTGTATTTCCTGTCACAAGAAGGAAAGGGCTCAATTTTTGCTCCCGTCACACCACCCTGTTGTTAAAGAGGGCAAAATGGCGTGTATTGATTGCCATAAGTTTGACGGTAGCGAAGAGAACAAACTTGACGAAAGGGTGAACGCAAAATGCTTAAGTTGCCACCCTCAGTACAGAGGACCGTTTGTGTTTGAACATGCCCCGGTTGCTGAAAACTGTACTATTTGTCATAACCCGCATGGTTCTGTCGCAAACAATCTGCTGAAAAAGAATGAACCTTTCCTTTGCTTGCAGTGCCATCAAATGCATTTCCATGCAACCTTGCCCGGATATGTGGGAACTTCAACCGAGCCGAATCACCCGGATAGGACGGTTCGTTCAGACAGGAATGCATTTAAAAGGGCTTTTACTACAAAATGTACACAGTGTCACACAAGGGTTCACGGTACGGATCTGCCCTCGCAAGGTTTAAGCGGACAGGGCAAGGCATTAACCAGGTAAGGAGGGAATTATGAAGAAGTTGATGGTAGTTCTCGCAATTTTGTTTGTCGCTGCCTGGTGTTTTGCCGGTGAACCCAAAAAAGAAGGTGCAAATTATGTTGAAATGGGGGCACACGGTAGTTCCGTAACGCATGACGGTACCAGGGCGGCTGAGTATGACGAAGCCACTACCCATTCGGAAGGCACTTTAAAATTCAGGTGGTTAAAAACCGACGGTGACGTAAAGATTAAATGGGAAGGTGAGGTAGAATCCCATTCGGATATGAATTTTAAACTTGTAATTAACAGCGGCACATGGTTTAAATCTACAACTACATACAACAAATTCTTCCACAGGTTAGGGCATGACAAACTTGCCAACCTTGAAGGAAGGGAGTCTGTTGACCCTGTAGAAAATAAGCCTGGAGGAAAGTTTGTTTTTCATGATGATTATGACCCTGATGTTGAATACTACACGGTTTATGAAAAATTCAGCCAGGTTTTTGATTTCAATATTGATAACGACAGTCCCTTTAAGCATGTTCAGGTAGGTTTTAACGCACTTTCAAGAAAAGGTTATCATCAGATTAACGGGCTTTCTCACTGCGACACCTGTCATGTTAACTCAAAAGCTGGCAGGACAAACGAAATCACGTATGATATGTGGGTTAAAGCGGATGCGAAGATCGGAAATACCAATGTTTCGTATAAAGGCACTTACTCAAAATTCAATAACCGTGCTGATGAAGCTACATTTTATTATGACCTTCCGAGACACCCGACAAAGGGCGTAGCAGTTGAAGAGTTAGGCTCTAGGACGCTGTTTGGTGGGCAGAGAATGCCTGTAGATTACAATAACGATAATGAGATGTTTGAGAATGCGGTGTCTATTGAAAGCGTTATCACTCCTAAAGACACTATTTACGCAAAACTCCTTTATTCAAATCAGAAAAATGATGCACTTGACCTCCAGATGGATACAAAGGCAGGGTCTTTCCGCTATACAAGGAAGTTCTCAAAAGATTTCAGGTTTGACGCATATTTCTCATACTACACCATTGACAATGATGATTACTATGTAGAACTTCCTGATTGGAGAGCCGGAAGGCCGGGCGGCGGACAGCCGATGTCTTTCTTAAGACAGTCAGCATATAACCGGGATGTCTCTTATTTTAAATTAAGGGGTATTTACAAGTTTGATGCTAATCAAAGGTTAACTTTTTCTTACAGGTATGAGCAGATAGATAGGGATAATCAGATAGTGAATTTTGAGGATAAATCTACTGATACCACCAAAAACCTTTTCAAAATAAGGTATGACGGAAGGTTTGACGGGGCGAAAGCGTTTTTTGAAGTCTCATATGAAGATATTGACCACCCGTTTGAAGCTTACAACGGTATCTATGAAAACTCTTATCACAATTATAGCGGCGGAACCCTTTGGTACTATTTGAGAGAAAGGGTAGGAGAAGCAACTTCCCTGCCTAATCAGGATTTTAGAATCAAAGGTTCTTTCACCGTTGATTTAAGTGACAACTCGTCTTTAAACATTTACGGTAATTACAGAAACGGAGAGAACGACGAGTTAAACACCTATAAAATGGATCTCCAGGCAAAAAATGCCGGGTTTGATTACTTTGTCCAGTTGAATGATACCACTGTTGTAACCGTAGGGTACGATTATTCAAACGGGTCGCAAACAACCCTGTTTGCCGTACCCATTATGGACGGGTGAGGCGGCGCGGTTGTCTCCGACGGTGTCGGAGGATGGTTGCATTACGGTACCGCTACTTCTTTAACAGAGTACCATACGACTTCAAGTACTTATTATGTTTCATTAAACTCAATGCCTTTTGAGGATGTGGAGATTAATTTAACGACATCAGTTTCAAACGCAAAGGCTCACTTTGATCCTATTACTTCATGGGACGGCGATATTAACGCTATTCCGCATCTTGATTTTGAAGGTTATTCGGAGATTGACAGTTACTCTAATCTTGACTTTGAGGTATTGCAGTTTAAAGCGGATATTTACTATTACATCACTCAAAACCTTTCGCTTACCGCAGAGATAGATTACAACAAGTTTACCGATGATGCTCCGTATGTTTACGGTGACCAGGACGGCAAATGGGTTTACGGAAGGTTAGGTTTTAGGTTGTTCTTTTAACCTGATTTAACATCGAATTTCAGCCCCGCTAATGCGGGGCTTTTTTGTTTTTCTCAATACTTTTTTGCTGTGCTATACTTTAACCTGAATTGAATGAAAAGGTGTAATATGGCTTTTTCTCCCGAATTTATAAACGAATTAAAATCAATGATAAACATTGAGGATCTGATAGGGGAGTATGTAAAACTTGAAAGGGCAGGAAGCAGGTTAAGGGCTTTGTGTCCCTTTCATTCCGAAAAAACCCCTTCATTTTACGTTAACCCCGATTCCGGCCTTTTTCATTGTTTCGGATGCAAAGCCTCCGGAGACGTAATTTCGTTTGTTGAGAAGATTGAAAACCTTGATTTTAACGAAGCCGTAAAGTTTCTTGCGGAAAAGTACAATATTCCCGTTAAATACACATCTGAAGGGTATGACAAAAGTGAAAAAGATGCTATTTTTGAGGTTTTAGCCGAAGCCCAAAAGTACTATGAAGAAAATCTCAAGAAGGGGTCTAAGCCTTTTGAGTATTTAGCAAGCAGGGGAATTACCGAGGAAACCATAGAGTTTTTGAAATTAGGGTATGCACCTGAAAGCGGTGTTTTAAATTATCTGCTAAATAGGGGATTTGAAAGAAGCATTATAGAAAAGGCAGGATTGACTGTTTCAGGCGGGATTGACAGGTTTAGAAGAAGGGTAATGTTCCCGATTTTTAACCTTTTTGACAAAGTAGTGGGTTTCGGCGGAAGAATAATTGAGAAAAACGATAGTGCCCCTAAATACTTAAATTCTCCTTCTACCCCTGTTTTTGAGAAAAAAAGTCTGCTTTACGGTTTGAATTACACAAACGACCATATTAGACAAAAGGCTTTTATTATACTTGTTGCAGGGTATATGGATTTTGCGTCTCTGTTTCAAAACGGGGTTTTTGAGGTGGCCGCTGCATTGGGCACCGCTTTTACCGAAAGACATGCAAAGTTAATAAGAAGGTTTGCATCAAAGGTTTTTTTAAGTTTTGACGCAGACGAGGCAGGGTTAAAAGCCGCTATCAGAAGTTTCGAAATACTGGTTAACGAAGGTTTATTTGTGTATGCGATAGATTTACCTCAAGGGGAAGACCCGGACGGTTATGTTTCAAAATATGGAAAAGAGAGTTTTTATATCCTTTTGGAAGCTGCATCGGAGATCCCTATATTTTTGACAAAATACTTTGTAAACAAAGAAAATTTTCATTCCAAGTCTTTGAGAGAAAAGTTAGAATCAATAAAATTAATATTAGAAACTGTTTCAAAGGTGGAAGACAGAGTAAGGCAGGGGTATTATATTCGTGAAATTTCTTCAATGCTTGATGTTCCGGAAAAAAATCTGTTATCAGAATTGGAATCTCTTTCTTTTAAAAGTAGGGATTCTCATTTTCAGGCAAGGCATGATAGTAAAAAAGAAATTTTTTCTCAAGAGGAAAAGGCGTTATTGTGTTTTTTAGCCTTTAATCCCGAAAAAAAGAGTGAAATTGAAAGAGAGTTAACCGGTTATGTTGAGGTTTTGCCGAGTTTTCAATACTATAAAAAGTTAATGAAGTTGGAATATTCGGTGATAGGGCATGTCGCTCATGAACTTCCTGAAGAATTGAGAATAATTTTATCCGCGGTTGATAGCGTAACGAGTGATTTCAGGGTTATATCAAAGGGGATAAGAAGGTTGTCAATTAAGAAACAGATTGAAAAAATCAACGAGAAACTGCAGACTTTTTCCGATTCTTTAACAGACGAAGAAAAGAATATGCTATTACAGCAAAAGTTGAAATTACAAAAGGCATTTCATACACTATAATTTTTTCTAATTTCTCTTCTTGCGATAGAATCAGCCAATTCGTTGTATTTATCCCCGGAATGGCCTTTTATGTGTTTGATTTCCAAATTTTTAAATTTTCTCACTAAAGCGTCTAACTCTTTCCATAGCTCAATGTTTTTTACCTTTTTCCAATTTCTTTTTTTCCAATTTTCAATCCATTGGGTCAGGCCTTTTTGTACGTAAGAAGAATCTGTGTAGATTACAATAGGAATGTTTTTGTTTTTTATAGCCTTTAACGCTTCAATTACGGCTTTTAATTCCATTCTGTTGTTTGTGGTAATCTCTTCAAATCCTGATATTATTTTTTTTCTTTCTTTATAAAGTAAAATAGCGGCAAACCCTCCGGGGCCGGGATTGCCGCTGCAAGCGCCGTCTGTGTAAACAATTATTTTACTTTTTGATAACATATGTTTTTGCCAACATGTCGTGCAAAGCGGTGTGTTCAGGATTAAAAAACGCCATTATATAGCCTATAAAGAGTATTCCGCTTAACAGGAATTGAACCGCTGCCCTTGTTATGCCCTGCCCCATGGTGGGTTTTGTTAGTTTTTTCTGGTCAACTATGTGAAGTTTAAAGATCTTTTTGCCGATTGTTGTTCCGTATTTGCCGTAACCGACCGCATAGTATGCAAATGCTGCTACAAATATAACAAGGTTCAATAATGTGCTTATTGCACTGGCAGCACCTATCGGAAGGATTTTGAAAAACAAAAATGATAAAATGGCTGAAACTATTCCCAAACCTATCCCTATTATCAAGCCGTCGATTAACAATGCAAGAAATCTTTCCAGAATCCCGCCGTAAACTATATTCCCCCTATAAGGCATATCCTGTTGTTGATAGGACGGAGCCGGTTGAGGAGCCGTGTTGGGAGCCGGTGGAATAGGTTGAGTTTGAGGCATAGGCGGTTCTGCTGGCGGAATAGGTTGGGTTTGAGGCATAGGCGGTTCTGCTGGCGGAATAGGTTGGGTTTGAGGCATAGGTTGAACCGGCGGAGGGGTAACAGGTTGCTGGATAGGAGGTGCAGCGGAGGGTTGTTGTACAGGCGGGGGCATATGAGTGTCTCCCTGTACGGTAGCTTCTTCTTCCATTAATTTTTGTTGTAATTGGGCTGCATCTACTCTAACCGTGCCTTCAAATTGTTCGGGAACCTCTATTACAAGGGTTGCTTTGCCTAATAATATATGGTCGTTAATTGACAGAGGTGTTTTTTCTTTTATCCTGATATTGTTTACAAATGTTCCGTTTGAACTGTTTAAATCAGTAATGTAAAACTTTCCCGTTTGGTCTCTTTCTAAAATTGCGTGTTTTCTTGATACGCTTAAATCATCAATTATCAGGTCATTATCCTTGCCTCTACCTATTGAGATGTAAGGTTTGTCAATTTCGTGTTCAAATTTACCTTTAGAGGTTACAACGACAATTTTGGTATTCATTTTTTCCTCCTGCATTTCTGGGGTTACTATATATAGTTTACTCCCCCATT
>JALWHA010000152.1 GCA_027038695.1 Acidobacteriota bacterium | reverse complement strand
GCCTTAATTCAGGCTTTATTTTGGCGTATATTTTACGACAGCCCATGTACGGGTGCAGTTGCCTTATGCTTCTTGCAAGCTCAAGGATTTTGTTTTCTTCTTTTGAACGCATTTGCTTTATTTTACGGCTTTTGTAGAACCCGCTTCTGCTTATTCCTGCCTTCTTACACATGGCTTTTACCGATATTGACTTACTTAATCTTCGTCCTTTTCCCAAAGCTTATCCCTATTCCACTTCTATCGGAACAAGGTAATAACCTTTTATTACATATGGCATGGTGAGTATATCAACAGAATAGTACTCCTTCCATTTGCTTGTTTTAGGGATATACGCCGACTGGGTTTTTATTGTGTCCACTATTGAGCCGGGCAAATCAGGCTGGACACTTTCCCCCATAAACACCGCATTTGTTGTGCCTGCCAATGACACATAGACTTTGTTGTTCCTTAAAAACCTGTTTACCAGCCTTATGAAACCGTCCAATGTTTCAATCCTTCTTGCAAGAACCTTTGACTGCCTTTTCATTATGGTAAAACCGTCGCCTAATTCAATGTAATATTTTCCCGGTTTTATTGTTTCAGGCACTTTTATTATTACATTTTTAATAATTGTATCCTTTTGAAAAGGCTTTAAATAAATCTGGAGATAAACAGATTTGCCTCTTTTAATCTTTGTTGCAGAGGATTTTACCTTCATTATCTGGGCAAATCTTATATCTTCAACAAAGTTCAAGTCAACAGATATTCCCTCTAATCTTGCCTTTACATAGGGATTCTGCACAACGGCGCTGACAAGGGAAGCTATTTGATAAACTGTTGTCTGGTAGTTTGCACCTGTAATTAATGAGTTTAATACTATGTCGGGGTAGCCTTTTACCTTTATTTTGCCCCTTAAATTGAATGTTGAAAAACCCACAGTTTTTGTTGCGTTCTGCAATACGCTTGAAAAAACAAGATTTACTAAAAATGGGGTTAAAAGAGGCTCTTCGGCAACCTCTATTGAATACTCTTTTGTTTTGCTTTTAAGGTTTAACTTTATGTTTATGGGTATCATATAGGCTTTTTTGCCTTTTATTCCTAAAATCGCCGAACTTCTGTCCTCTACAAGTGCACCTATCTCTTTTCCAATTATTCCTATTTTGTTTGAAGATTTGTAAGAGGGGTAAATTGCTAAAATTTTAGCAGAATGAATGGGGATTGACACATGGCCAAGCCCGAACATAGGGTGGCCGAAGGCAAGTATGTAGTTGTTTTTCACATAGGTTATTGTCCCTATGGCATATAGGTTTAAGTCTCCCCTTGTAAGGGCAACGGCAATGGGAGCACCTTCTTTTGGTTTTTGATAAAAGGTAGAGTCAATGCCCCCCATTCCCGAAGAGGCAAAGGGAAGGGATTCAAAACCTGTCGCAAGGAAATCGTTTGATGCAAAGAACTTTTTTAACCTATCAGGCATAAAGTTTTCAGGTTTTGGGTTTATTATCTCTTCAATGTCAGGTGCTTTTTCAAACATGATCTCTTTGGATTCACCACTTGAGTATGTATTAATCACATCAAGCATATTTTCGATAGGGGTAAGCCCGCCAATAGGCTCTTTACCGAATGCCCAGCCGAATGAAACTGCTCCTGCAAGTTTCCCATCGATAAAAACAGGGCTGCCACTCATGCCCGCAATTATTCCAGCTTTGTTTACAATAGGGCCTTCACACCGGATTAAAACCCTGTTTTCGCCGGGAATCACGTTTTTTAATATCCCTAAAACCTCAACCTTGAACTTATCAATCTTTTCCCCTTTGTAAACGGTTAGCCCGTAGCCTTTCATTCCAGGTTTTAAACTGTTTGAGTATATTATCTCCTGCGAATAAGACATTAAAGAAAAAACAAAAAACATTAGTAAAACCGACTTTTTCACTTTTTATCTCCTTTCAGAGAGTATGCTATTTTTATTTTTTTATGAAAGGCTAAAACCTTTGATACATCAGACAAACTTAAATACAACCCGTCTGTTTGACAGTCAACCGTTTTGTCAAAGAAGTCAACCTCAACCTCTTTCCCCTTGTAAAATTTAAATTCTTCCCTCTTTATATGGTTTTCCTTTTTAACGGAATTGAAAAGAGGAAGCCTTTTAAAAACACTAACATCTTCCACAATCAATATGTTGAAATAACCGTCGTCTATGCTTGCGCCCGGAGTAATCTTTATCCCCCTTCCGTAGTATTCCCCATTTGAAATAACTAAAAGAAGCAGGCTGCCGTTAACCTTTAATTTACCGTCAATCCTCACCTTTGCCTTAAACCCTCTGTAAAACAGAATCTTTCTCAAAGCGGCTTTTGTGTAAGGGTCTTTTGTCCCCCTTAACTTTTCCGCCAATTTTGTTACCGCTCCATCAAAACCTATTCCACAATTATTGACGAAAAAATTGCCGTTTATTTTGCCACAATCAACACTTTTTATTGTATATTTTTCTTTAAGGAAAATATCAAGGAGTTTTTCAGGCTCAAGGTTAAGTTTTATTGACCTTACAAAATCGTTGCCTATGCCTAAAGGGAGTATGAAAATATGAGCATTTTTTTTGCTTTTGGCAAGTGCATTCACGCTTTCGTTTATTGTGCCATCTCCCCCGCAAACAAGGATTTTTTTTATCCCTTTGCCAAGGAAGAAGTTTGTAATATCCGTTCCGTCCCCTGCCTTTTTGGTTTCAACCCAGATAAATTTTTTATCGCTTTTTAAGAGTTTTTCTTTTAAATGCTCTCTAAAATTTCTTGCCTTTCCCCCTCCTGCAAAAGGGTTAAACAAAACGCCGAAATCCATATTACATCCTGTCGGGAAGCCTCATACCAAGAATACCGGCACCTGCTTTCAATGTGCTCATTGTTAATTTTACAAGCATTTTTCTGAAAGAGGAAACATCTTTGTCTTCCCCCACAACCCTGCAATGGTGGTAAAAGGTTGTAAAGGATTTTGTTAAATCAAGAAGGTAATACGCAATAAAATGGCTTTTTCTATTGTTGTATGCAGAAAGTAAAATCTCATTAAATTCAAACAACTTCTTTATCAACGCAATTTCGCTTTGGTGGGTGGCATTGTATTTCCCGCTTTCTTCAATCCCTTCCGCCTTTCTAAAAATACCGTTGCACCTGACATAAGAGTAAGAGATATAAGGCCCTGATTCACCTTCAAAGTTCAAAACTTCGTCCCACGAAAACTGAACATCCTTTATCCTGTCGTTTTTTAAGTCGTTGAAGATAATTGCCCCCGTACCTAAGATTTCGGAAACCTTTTCCCTTTCCTCTTGAGTTAAATCGGGGTTTTTCTCGTTCATAACCTCTTTTATCCTGTTTACAGCTTCATCCAAAACCTCTTTAAGAAGGATAACCTTCCCCTTTCTCGTTGACATCTTGCCGTCTTTAAACCTGTATAACCCGAAATCTATGTGCTCCATATCCTTTGCCCATTCAAACCCCGCAAGTTCAAGCACCTTGAAAAACTGCTTAAAGTGAAGTTTCTGCTCTGAGCCTACCACATAGAACATTCTGTCAAAGTCAAATGTTTCTTTTCTGTAAATTGCGGCGGCAATATCCCTTGTTGCGTAAAGGGTTGCACCGTCAGACTTTTTAATTAAACACGGAGGCATATTGTAATCGTCAAGTTTAACCACAAGTGCGTTTTCGCTTTCTTCAAGAAGCCCCTTTTCTTCAAGGATTTTTACAACCCTGTCAATCTTATCCGAATAAAATGCCTCGCCTAACACCCTGTCAAAGTGGACATTTAGCCTTTTGTATGTTTTTTCCAACTCTTT
>JALWHA010000151.1 GCA_027038695.1 Acidobacteriota bacterium | reverse complement strand
ATTTGCTTACAGGGACAGAAAGAGAAAGAAAAGGGATTTCAGGTCTCTGTGGATTACAAGGATTAACGCAGCCGCAAGAATGTACGATATGAAGTACTCAAACTTTATTCACGGGTTAAAGTTAGCGGGTATTGAATTGGATAGAAAGGTTCTTGCAGACATAGCGGTAAACGATATTGACGCTTTCGGAAAACTTGTTGAGAAGGCAAAAGAAGCATTAAACTAAAATGAAACAGGTTCTTGAAAAAATAGAAGAGTATAAAAAGCAATTTAAAGAAGAATTAAATAAAATTGAATCCCTTAAGTCTTTTGAAGAGTTGAGGGTTAAATATTTAGGAAGGAAAGCGGGGATTGTAAAATCCCTGCTTGACCTTTTAAGGACGGTTGACAAAGAATTTAAGCCTAAGTTGGGGCAGGAGATAAACAAGTTCAAGGTTTTTGTTGAGCAGGCTTTGAAAGAAGCGGGTGAAGCGGCAAAGAAAAAACAACAGGAATTGGAAGAGAAAAAGAGATTTTTTGACATCACGTTGCCGGGGATTAGAAGCCTTGAGGGAGGCAAACACCCTTTGACTATAACAAGGGAATTGATAGAAGAGATATTTGTCTCAATGGGATACGATATCGCTTCCGGGCCTGAGGTTGAAAGCGATTGGTATAACTTTGAGGCTTTAGGGATTCCCAAAACACACCCGGCAAGGGATACTCAGGACACATTTTATATTTCTGACGATGTTGTCTTAAGGACTCACACCTCAAATGTTCAAATCCATGTAATGAAAACGAGAAAACCGCCTTTCAAGGTTATTATGCCGGGAAGGGTTTATAGAAAAGATGCCGATATAACCCATTCTCCTATGTTCCATCAGGTTGAGGGGTTGGTTGTAGGAGAAAATATCACCTTTCAGGATTTAAAGGGGACACTGGATGTCTTTTTGAAAAAACTATTCGGGGAAAACGCAAGGTTAAGGCTCAGGCCTTCATTCTTTCCCTTTACAGAGCCTTCCGCCGAGGTTGATGTTTCCTGTATTATGTGCGGAGGAAAAGGCTGCAGGGTTTGTAAGGGTAGCGGGTGGCTTGAGATTTTAGGTGCCGGTATGGTTGACCCTGTTGTTTTTGAAAATGTGGGGTATGACCCTGAAAAGGTTACCGGGTTTGCTTTTGGTTTAGGCGTTGAAAGGATTGCAATGCTTAAGTACGGCATATCTGACATAAGGCTGTTTTTTGACAACGATATAAGATTTTTAAAGCAATTCAGATAAGGGTAGCGTTATGGAATTTAGTTTTAAGTGGTTAAAAAGGTACGCGAAAACGGATTTGGGGCACGAAAGGGTTGCTGAGATATTAACCGAGCAGGGATTAACCGTTGATTCAATAATTGAAAAAGAAAACGATGTGATTTTTGACATAGATATTACCACAAACAGGCCTGACGCAATGAACTACTTAGGCCTTGCGAGGGAAATTGCCGCATCGGGATACGGGGAGGTTGAATACCCTGAGGTTTCCGTTGAAGAGGATAATTCCTGCAAAGCCTCTAATTATGTATCCGTGGAAATTGAAGATACCAGATGTAAAAGGTATTTGGCGAGGGTTGTAAAAGGGGTTAAAATAGGGCCTTCCCCGGATTGGATGGTTGAATTGCTTGAATCTGCAGGCATTCGTCCCATCAACAATGTTGTGGATATAACAAATTTTGTTTTATGGGAGATGGGGCACCCGCTCCATGCCTTTGATTACAGGTTTATTGAAGGAAAAAAAATTGTTGTCAGGAGCGCAAGGGAAGGGGAAAAGTTTACTACCCTTGACGGTGTTGAAAGGGTTTTAAATCCTTCTGACTTGCTAATAGCGGACGCTAAAAGAGGCATAGCGTTAGCGGGAATTATGGGTGGAGAAAACTCAGAGATAAGGGAAGATACGCAAGATGTCATCATTGAATCCGCTTACTTTGACCCTGCCACAATAAGAAAGACCTCAAAGAGGCTTGCTCTTCACACAGACTCTTCTTACAGGTTTGAAAGGGGCGCGGATATTGAGATCTTGAAGAAAGCGGCTGACAGGGCGGCTCAATTGATGGTTGAGTATGCAGGCGGGACCCTTTGCAGTGAAACTATTGACGTTTATGTTGAAAAGTTTGAGCCTGTAACCGTCAGGTTGCATCTTGACAGGGTGAATAAAATGTTAGGCAGGGCAATTGAGCCTAATTTTATAAAAAAGGCGCTTAAAAACTTAGGTTTTGATTTAATTAATGAGGGGAATAATTACTTTGATTATTCAATCCCTTCGTACAGGGTTGATGTTCGGAGAGAGATTGATTTAATTGAAGAGATTGCGAGGATGTACGGGTACAACAATTTTGATTCCACATTGCCTTTAATCGTTACTCCCGGAAAGACAAAAACCGGGATGGATAAAGCAAAGGCGATTGCTGCTGAAGAGTTGTTGAAAGAGGGCTTTTTTGAAGCAATTTCTTACTCTTTTTGTTCGGAAAAGGATAATCTGACGTTAAACCCCGCAATTAAAGATATGGTTGTAATTTCAAACCCGCTTTCAGAAAATATGTCGGTAATGAGGACAACCGTTTTTGCGTCCCTATTTTATCCGTTTTCAAAAAATGTTAATTACGGGAACAGGGACACAAGGCTGTACGAGATAGGTAAAACCTATGTGAAGAAAGAAGAACTCGCAAGAGAAGAGAACTTTGTTTCTGCAATAGCGGTTTTAGGAGAACACAATAAATACTGGGACGGAACGGTTCAGAAGATTGATTTTTACCGCTTAAAAGGGATTGCGGAAGTTATTGCCGAAAGGGTAAAAGGTTTAAAGGTTGAGTTTGAAAATGTTGACTGGCCTTGCTTTAAAAAAGGCCGCGGTGCCGTGATTCTGCTAAACGGGAAAGAGATAGGGGCTATAGGGGAATTTTCTGAAAAGGTGCTAAAGCATTATGAAGTTGACCTCCCCGCAGTCGGATTTGAATTAAGTTTTGACAGGCTTTTGGACGGAGGGTTAAAGGAATTTAAGTACAAACCCTTCAGTTTGTTCCCTAAAGTGGCAAGGGATTCCGCATTTCTTATTGACAAGACGGTTAAATTTTCCGATATTGAAAGGGTAATTCATTCTCTTAACATACCTTTCCTTGTTGACTTCGGCCTGTTTGACAGGTATGAAGGCAAGGGTATTCCCGAAGGAAAGGTAAGCGTTGCGTTAAACTTTGTTTTTCAAGCTGAAGACAGAACGTTGAATAATGAAGAGGTTAACGAATTACACGAGAAAATTATTAAAGAAATTACCGGAAAGTTTGGGGCAGAATTGAGATGATAGAAAACCTGTTAAAGGAACTTGAAAAAAAATTAAATATAGTTATTGAACAAAACGGGAAATTAAAAGAGGAAGTTCAGTCGTTAGAGCAAGAGGTTGAGAAACTTAAATTTGAAAACAGCGAGATGTTAAAGAAGATAGAAGTTTTGAAAAACGCCGAAAAAACGGTTGAAGGGTTAATTGAGAAGGTAAACAGGCTTATTGAAAATTAAAGAGAGAAGAGATGGATTTAAACAGATACAACATAGAGGTTTTCGGGAAAGAGTTTACTATATCTTCAAGAGAAGAAGAAAAAAATGTTTACAAAATAGTTAATTATCTTGATGCCAAAATGAGGGAAGTTTCCTCTCAAACAGGGGTAATAGACTTTTACAATGTTTTGTTGTTAACGTCAATTGTGCTTGTTAACAACTATTTAACATTATTAAGTGAGTGTAATAAAAAAGAAAAAGATTTAAAGTACGCCAAAAAAAACAAAGAG
>JALWHA010000150.1 GCA_027038695.1 Acidobacteriota bacterium | reverse complement strand
AATATTACAAAGAAGGTAAAAAGAAAATTAAACAATATACACCAGAAGCTTGGTCACCTGAAAAAAAATTTGTTAATGCATTAGTTATTTCAATGGCACTAATGACAATTGCAGATAAAAAAGTTGAAACTTCTGAAGTAACAAAAGCAATTGACATTATCAAAGATATAGAAGAAATACAAGAATTAGATTTAGTTCAAGAAGCTATTGAATTATATGAAAAACATTTGGAAGATTTAGAAAAGGCATTAGATAAAGGTGAAGTAAAATATACTAATACATCTTATAATACACAAACAAAAAGTATATTATATAACAACACAATAAAACCTAAATCAATAACTTTGGCAAATATTGAAAATTAAATTTTTTTATTTGAAAAACAGTTTATAAAGGTTAAAATTCCTTTTTGTAACCGTTTTCGTAATCAAAATTGTATAATCTTTATTTTTTTAGTATGACCAATTTTTGAGTTAATTGTATGGAATAGTTTTTCCCTCTCTTGAAAATATATTATTAAATATAACAGGAAAAACCTCCTCATTACTGTTCAGTCCATTAAATTTTTGATAAAATAATTCGGTACATAATCTTTTAAAAAGGGAGTGGGATATGGATTTTAGATTGACAGACGAACAACAGATGATGAGGGAAATGGCAAGAAGGTTTGCGGACGAAAGAGTGAAGCCGGGGGCGGCAGAAAGGGATAAAACCCATGAGTTCCCCGTTGAATTGTTAAAAGAGTGCGCCGAATTGGGTTTTATGGGAGTTGCTATGCCTGAAGAGTACGGCGGAGCGGGAATGGATTATATCTCATACGCTATTATGATTGAAGAGGTCTCAAGGGCTTGCGCCTCAACAGGGGTTATCCTTTCAGTTAACAATTCACTTGTATGCGACCCCCTTTTAAAGTACGGAAGCGATTACATTAAAAAGAATTATCTAACCCCTCTTGCTGAAGGCAAGTATTTAGGTTGTTTCGGGTTAACCGAGCCTAACGCAGGTTCCGATGCGGCAAATTTAAAGACGACTGCCGTAAAGGACGGAGACCATTATATTATCAACGGTTCTAAAATTTTTATAACCAATGCAACCCATGCCGATATTTGCCTTTTGTTTGCTGTCACGGATAAGGAGAAAGGAAAACACGGTATTTCCGCTTTTGTTGTTGAGACAAAGTGGGACGGTTTTAATATTGGAACTGTTGAAGACAAATTGGGCATTAATGCAAGCGGTACAGCCGAGTTATACTTTGAAGATTTAAGGGTTCCGAAAGAGAATATGTTAGGTGAAGAGGGGCAGGGTTATAAGATAGCGCTGGCAACACTTGACGGTGCAAGGGTAGGTATTGCAGCGCAGGGTGTAGGGCTTGCTCAGGCTGTTTTAGACGAATGTGTAAGGTATGCTAAAGAGAGGGTTCAATTCGGCAGGCCTATTTCTTCTTTTCAGGCTATTCAATGGTATATGGCGGATATGGCAACAAACATTGAAGCGGCAAGGCTTTTAACCTATAAGGGTGCCGCATGCAAACAGAACGGGGGAAGGTGCAATAAGATTACCTCAATGGCAAAGGTTTTTGCCGCCGAAACCGCTATGGAAGCGGCGAGAAAGGGCGTTCAGATATTCGGCGGGTACGGTTATATGAAAGAGTATCCTATGGAAAGATTTTTTAGAGACGCAAAGATTCTTGAAATCTATGAAGGCACTTCAGAGATTCAAAGGGTTGTAATTGCCGCTCAGGTTCTTGCAGAGGTGTAAATATGGAGTTTAGCCTTAACGAAGAGCAAAAGATGTTCCGCGATATGGTGCGGGACTTTGCAAAAAACGAGGTGGAGCCGGGTGTTTCGGAGAGGGATAAAAATGCCGAGTTTCCCCATGATTTGATTAAGGAGATGGGGGAATTGGGCTTAATGGGAATTTTTATTCCCGAAGAGTACGGCGGTTCAGGTGCTGACGTTTTGTCCTATATTCTTGCTGTTGAAGAACTTGCAAAGGTTGACCCCGGTGTTGCGGTTACAATGAGTGTGAACAATTCGGTTTGCTGTTTCCCTATTTTAAAGTTCGGCACCGAAGAACAGAAGAAAAGGTTTCTCCCTCAACTTGCTTCAGGTGAAGTTATAGGCGGTTTTTGCTTAACTGAACCGAATGCAGGTTCCGATGCGGGAAGTTTAAAGACTAAAGCGGTTAAAAAAGGGGACAAATACATAATAAACGGCTCCAAAGCGTGGATTACAAACGCAGGGGTAGGGAAGTACTTTGTTTTGCTTGCTTCAACAAACCCTGAAGCGGGGCATAAAGGGATTTCGGCTTTTATTGTTGATGCCGAGCATCCGGGTTTTATAGTTGATAAGCCTGAAGATAAAATGGGTATGCGCTCTTCCAAAACCTCTATGGTAACTTTAGAAGACCTTGAGGTTCCCGAGGAAAACCTTTTAGGGAAAGAAGGAATGGGTTTTAGAATTGCCTTAACAACTTTGAATCATTCAAGGATAGGCATAGGCGCGCAGGCTTTAGGCATTGCCAAAGGGGCTTTTAACGAGGGGGTTAGGTATTCAACAGAGAGGGTTCAGTTTGGAAAGCCTATAGCGAAACAGCAGGCTATTCAGTATAAGATTGCGGATATGGCTACAAAAATTGAGGCTGCGGAAAGCCTTGTTTACTATGCAGCTTTTATGGATTCAATAGGGAAAACAGACCCTAAACTTTCTTCAATGGCAAAAATGTATGCGTCTGAAACCGCAATTTTCTGCACTTACGAGGCTTTGCAGATTCATGGAGGGTACGGCTATTCAAAAGAGTACAAGATTGAAAGGCTTTACAGGGACGCAAGGGTTACAACAATTTATGAAGGGACGAACGAAATTCAGAGGCTTGTTATCGCTAAAAGCCTGTTAGGTTAAAATGGCTAAAAAAGAGAGAGCGGATAAACTGCTTGTTCAAAGAAATTTAGTTAAATCAAGGGAAGAAGCCCGCCGTTTAATTATGGCGGGCCTTGTTTTTCTGGATAATAAGAGCGCTGAAAAAGCGGGTGAATTGGTCCCTTTAGAGAAAGAAATTTTTATTAAACGCAAATTGCACAACTATGTCGGAAGAGGCGGTTTAAAATTAGAAAAGGCTTTAAAAGAGTTTAAAATTGATGTTAAGGGAAGGGTTTGCGCAGACATAGGCTCTTCAACAGGGGGGTTTACAGACTGTCTTCTTCAAAACGGGGCAAAACTGGTTTACGCTATTGACGCCGGGACCAATCAACTTGATTTAAAACTTCGCAAAGACAGCCGTGTTTTTGTGATGGAAAATTTTAATGCAAGATATTTGAAACGTGAAGATATATCTTTACCAGTTTCGTTTATCTGTATGGATGTTTCTTTTATTTCGGTAAAAAAGATAATACCTGTTTTTTCGTCTATTATTGGTGAAGTCAAAGATTTTGACGCCGTTATTCTGATTAAGCCTCAATTTGAGGTGGGAAAAGACGAAGTGGAGAAAAAGGGCATTATTAAAGATAAAACAAAGCATACAAGAGTGATTGAAGATATAATTGCTTTTAGCGGTACACATGGTTTTTGCGCGCAAAACCTTATAATATCGCCTATTCAAGGCCAAAAAGGCAATATTGAGTACCTTTTGCATTTAAAGGTTAAAGAAAATTGTAGTAATATTGTAGATAAGAAAAGAATAGAAGAGGTTGTTTACAATGAAGTTTAAGAAAATAGGCGTAAT
Organism: Acidobacteriota bacterium; assembly: GCA_027038695.1. GTDB lineage: Bacteria > Acidobacteriota > Holophagae > Thermotomaculales > Thermotomaculaceae > Thermotomaculum. The sequence goes on along the minus strand of JALWHA010000150.1, from coordinate 92 downwards.
TTTTAAGCCTAAAGCGGATTTCAAAACTCTGGAAAAGGTCTTGTTTTCACTTGAAAAGGTCTTGAAGAAACACGGAATCCAGAATGCTTTTA
>JALWHA010000149.1 GCA_027038695.1 Acidobacteriota bacterium | reverse complement strand
ATTTCATTTTTCAATTTAAAAAGTTCGGCCTGTCTTTCTTGGTTGCCTTTGCTTTGTATGTCCTATCTGTTTTAAAATATTTTAAAAAGAGTGCAATTGTTAAAATATCTGTTGTTTTTGCGGGGATTTATATGTTTTTTCACTTTATCCCCCTCAAAGGCGGTATATTTATTATGACTTACAGATACATTTTTACTATTTTGCCGGTTCTTGTTTTGGGCTTTGCTCCTTTGTTTGAAAAAAAGGGTTTCAGACTGTTTTTTTACTACCTTGTTTTTGTTAACCTGGGCTTAATCCTTCTCTTTGCCAATCCGTTTTATGAAAAAGAATTCTGGTATAAGGATATGAAGGATTATATTGGTTCGCATTTTAAGGGAAACGAAAAGGTTTTAATAGACCACCTTCCTTCTTTCTTCTTTTACAATGAGGGAATAAATGGCAAAGAGTTAATGGATCCGGATCTTTATCGCTTTTATAAAATTCAAGATGTTTATAAGGCTATGGAATACCTAAAAGGAAACGGTTTCACACATATTTTAATGCCTTTCAGACCTGACCCTTTTGCTTCCGATACCTCGGTGGTTAACATTTTTCGCTATCCCTTTCTTGTTGAGCCTTTGAAAACCTATTATCACTGTTCACTTTTTAAAATAAAATACGAGAATATGGATTTATTGAAAAAGAAAATGGAAACGGTTTTTAAATGGGATGGGGGCAAAAATATTCCTGTCTTTTTTTATAAACACAAAAAAGAGGCAAAAGGTAAAGGAGGATATGTGTTTAATAATAAAGGCATAAAGGTTTTTGCTTCAAACAAAGGCTTGGCTTTTGCCTTTGCGAAGGATAAGGTGTGGCGGAAAAACTCCTGTTATATTGATGTTAGCGGGAAAACGTGGATTAGATTAAAGTTCAAGGCTGATTTCGTTTCCGATAATTCAAAAATATTTCCCTTTATACACAGAAAAAGTGAAAAGAGTTTTGACGATTTGGGATTAAGGTGGGTGAAAAGGGGAGATTATTATTTTGCGCTTGCAAAGTCTCCCTATTTCAGGGTTTACACACCTTATATTAAGGTAAACGGGGTTAATTGTGTGGCGCCGGGCGTAAATTTTTATTTAAGCGGAGGAGAGGTTGAAATTACAGGCCTTGAGATTGAAGGGTTTTGACGAATTAGCGGCTTTATTGCTTTCTTTGTGCTTCTTTATCCTGTTTTTAACGGGTAAGAGGGGGATAATAGCGGATTTTGCTTTAATAGGGCTTATTGTGGCAGGTGTTTACGCCGTTATTAATATAGAGATGTTTCTTGTTTTTGTTACTTATGCCGCGGCTATTAAGGGTACTTATCTTAATGTTTTGCCAAAAGCGATTGATATGACATTGCTTTTCTTTGCACTTCTGATTTTGGGCCTGCTTTTGCATATAATTTTTAATAAACGAAGGTTCCCTTCAATTTATCTGTTTGATGTTGTTGTGTTTTTTTTGTCTGTTTCGGTTGCGGTAGCCTTTTTGAATACTTCTTCAAAATCTTATGATTACGGTTTGGAGAAGTTTTTAAGGTTCTTTATAGTTGTTTTGCCTTTCTTTTATATCCCGAGGATGTTTGAAGATAAAGACCTTAAAAAGCTTATTTACTTTTTTGCCTTTTTCGGGGCATTGTTTTCCGTTGCGATTTTTCTTTATTATCCCGATTACAGGGCTATAAAACTTGCGGGGGGCCATTACCTTCCGGTAGCGGAGATGGCGGGGATCTCTTTGATCTTCAATATATATCTGTTTATCAATGAAAGGGGTTTTTTAAAAAAACTTCTTTTTCTTGTATTTATTCTTTTTTCAATTTTGATGCTCATTAAGGCTAATTCAAGGGGAGCAATCCTTTTCTCATTGGTTTCTTTGATGATATACAGCTGGTATATATTAAAGGATAAAAAGATTTATTTCTTAATTCTGGCGGTAACCGTCGTGTTGGTTGTTACTGTCAGCCTTGCCGTGGCGCCGGACCTGTTTAAGAGGTTTTACCTTATTTTCGGCAGGCATAAAGGATTATCAATTTCAATAAGGTTGCAGGTTTACAAACTTGCTCTAAAGTTGATTTCAAAGTATTGGTTCACCGGCATAGGGCTTGGAGGGTTTGCAAATTATCATTATTTAAAGTACCCTCACAACCTTTTTCTTGAGTTTTTTGTAGAATGCGGGTTGCTCGGTTTTTTGAGTATTAGTATGTTTTTAGGTTACCTTACTTACAATGCTATCTATTTAATTAAAAGGTTTAAACTTGAGGGAGAGTACACTCCGTTTATACTCTCTTTGATATTTGTAGAATTGTTCCATATGACTTCTTTTTCAATGATTCATTTGAGATGGCTGGTTATCTTTGCAGGTTTTGTCTTTATGTTTTATGTTAGGGCAATAGGCGGAGTAGAAAATAGACAGAAAAAAGAAAATTTGCAGGTTTAGCTCGGTGTCTTTGAATGTGCACTCTGTTAATCCTTCTATATGATAGAGAAGAAAAATAGACAGCAGGGTTAAAAAGAAAAGAAATTCCTGTTTGATTTTCAAAGAAAGTAAGAAATCTCTAAAAATTGCTAAATGAAATAGCGAAAAGATTAAAAAACCTATTAATCCTGTTGTTGCTAAAATTTCAAAAAGGTTGCTGTGAGCATGGTAGAGTTTTACCGTACCTTCCTTATTCCATTTTTCAACGGTAATAAAAAAGTTGCCTAAGCCAATTCCTGATATCGGGTGTTTTTTAAATTCATCAATGCTTTTGTTCCATATTTTAGCCCTTGTATTTACGCTAAATTCAATCTTTGTTTTTTGAAAGCGCCATAGAATTTTCTTTTTATTGGGAATCAGTACGAGGATAATTATGAATAAAATGACTATTGTAATCGCTTTTTTTAAGTTTTTACTTTGATATGAGTAGATAAAGGAGTAGATTGCCGATACTAAGATAGTTGCGATTAAAGGCATCTTCTCTCTGGAGAATATAAGGCCTAAAAAATTTACTAACACAAGTATTAAATAAAGTATTCTCTTTTTCTTATTTTCCGATTCTTTGAAAGTCAGGTATAAGCCTATAAGAATGTTAAACGAAACCGTTTCCCCGTAAGTCAAGGGATGGGATAAAAAACCTGAGGAAAAGACATAATAAGTGTGAATGTTAAAAGGTTTGTCAAAGTGCAGGCCGACAAAGGGTTGAAGAATCGCTACAAGAGAGGATAGGGTTGTGGCAACGAAGAATGTTTTTAAAAGTAAAATTTTCTGTTTTCGCAAAATACTTGAGTATGCAATCAATATGGGAAAGATAATTATGTATAGGTATCTTTTGTACCATATTAATGCCTTTGTCAGATTTTCCGCGTTCACAAAGGAAAATAGCGGAAAGATAATAAATAACAGTAAAAGCATAACATGGGGGAAGCAGGAAAAATCAACCTTTTCTCTTTTAAGAATTTTAAATGCGGTATAGAAGACTAAAATTGCTGTTAGAATTTGAGATGCACTTATTGAAATCGGAAGGGAAAACGCAAGAGTTATAAAAAAAATAAGTGAAAAATCATCTCTCTTCATAAAAACTATTTTAAAGGTTTGTTTTGTGATTTAAAATAAAAAAGTGAAAGAAAAAGGAGTGAGTATGAAAAAATGCCTTGTATTATTAAGCGGCGGACTTGATTCTGCAACCTGTCTGGCAATTGCGGTGGATAAAGGGTTTAAGCCTTATGCTTTGAGTTTTGATTACGGCCAGAGGCATAAAATAGAATTAGACAGGGCAAAATCTCTGGCTAAAAAGTACAATGCTGTTCATTTTATTTT
>JALWHA010000148.1 GCA_027038695.1 Acidobacteriota bacterium | reverse complement strand
TGGAGACAACCTGACAATCAGGGTAGAATTGATAACCCCGATCGCAATGGAACAGGGTTTAAGGTTTGCTATCAGGGAAGGCGGAAGGACAGTTGGAGCCGGAACAGTTACAAATATTATTGAGTAAATAGGTGATAACATGAGAGACATCATTAGTTTACAGTGCACCGAGTGTAAAAGAAAAAATTATACTACTACCAAAAACAAGAAGAAGATGACTGGAAAGTTGGAGTTGAAAAAGTATTGTAGGTTCTGTAAGAAACACACGGTTCATAAAGAAGCCAAAGCGTAAACGAGTATAGGTAGGCCAGTAGCTCTAATTGGCAGAGCGTCGGACTCCAAATCCGAGGGTTGGGGGTTCGAATCCCTCCTGGCCTGCCATTTTTTAGAGGTGGTGAAAGATGGCTAATAAAAAGATCGCTGATACGATTCAATGGTTGAAGGATTCCTGGAAGGAATTGAAGAGAGTTACATGGCCGACGAAGGACGATGTAATTGCCACTACTATAGCCGTGCTGGTTTTAACTGCTATATTTTCAGCGGCTATTTATGCTTCCGATAAGGTGATTTCTACCGCTGTGGAGTATATCTATAGAGTTGTGGGCTCTTAACCCGGGGAGAATGTGATGGCATTACAGTGGTATATTATTCACACCTATTCGGGATATGAAAACAGAGTAAAAGAAACTCTGGAAAAAAGAATTAAGGCTTTCGGTCTTGAAGAAAAGATCACCCAGATACTGATCCCTACCGAAAAGGTTGTAGAGGTTAAAAAGGGTAAAAGGGTTGAGAGTGTTAAAAAGTTTTTCCCCGGGTATATACTTATTCAGATGGAGATGGATGACCATCTCTGGCATTTTGTGAGGAACACTCCTAAAGTAACCGGGTTTGTAGGAGGGAAGAAGCCGAAGCCTTTAACAGATAAAGAGGTTGAGGAGATCTTGAGTCAGGTAAAAACTTCCAGAGAGAAGCCTAAGGCTGAGATTAAATTTGCTCCCAACGATAAGGTTAAGATTATTGACGGGCCCTTTAAAAACTTTATCGGAACTGTGGAAGAGGTTAACGCGGATAAGGGAACCGTCAGGGTTATGGTAACTATTTTTGGCAGGTCAACTCCGGTTGAGCTCGGATTTTTAAAGGTTGAAAAGGTATAAATAGAACATAGAGAGGTTTACTATGGCAAAAAAAGTAATCGGGCAGATTAAATTACAGATTGAAGCGGGTAAGGCTAATCCTTCGCCCCCTATCGGGCCTGCTTTGGGTCAGCATGGCGTGAATATTATGGATTTTTGCAAACAGTTTAATTCTAGAACACAGACCCAGATGGGGATGGTAATTCCTGTTGTTATAACTGTTTATCAGGATAGGTCTTTCACTTTTATAACTAAAACCCCTCCGGTTGCCAATCTTATTATGAAGGAATTGGGTATTAATAAGGGTTCTTCTGAGCCTAATAAAACAAAGGTTGGTAAGTTAAAGAGGGATAAGGTAAGGGAGATTGCTCAGATTAAAATGCCGGATCTTAACACAACAGATGTTGAGGCGGCAATGAGAATTGTTGAGGGTACCGCCCGTTCAATGGGTGTTACTATAGAAGACTAAGGCTTGTGCCTATTAAGCCTGACCACGGGCTAATGTGGTAGATACTAATTGGAGGTGCTATGGCTAAAAGGGGTAAAAAGTATCGTCAGGCGTTAGAGAAGATCGAGCCTAACAGAGAGTACCCCCTTGATCAAGCCGTAAAGTTGGCAAAAGAAGTCGCATACGCGGGTTTTGATGAGACATTTGAAATCCATATGCGACTCGGGGTTAACCCAAAGTATGCCGACCAGATGGTAAGGGGGACTTTAGTGCTGCCCCACGGTACCGGAAAGTCTGTTAAGGTTGCGGTTATTGCTTCCGGAGATAAATATAAGGAAGCAGAAGCTGCAGGAGCAGACATTGTCGGTGGTGAGGATCTTGTTGAAAAGATTCAGGGCGGTTGGATGGAGTTTGACGCTCTAATAGCTACGCCTGACATGATGAGGCATGTAGGTAAACTTGGTAGGATTTTGGGTCCGAGGGGATTGATGCCTAACCCGAAAGCCGGAACGGTTACGTTTGATGTCGCTAATGCTGTAAAAGAGTTAAAGGCAGGTAGGATTGAGTACAAAGTTGATAAGACAGGTATTGTCCACAATGCTATCGGGAAAAAGTCTTTTGCGGAAGATCAATTGGTTGATAATGCTAAAACCTATATTCAAGCGATAATTAAAGCGAAACCTGTTTCCGCTAAAGGTAGGTATATCCACTCAATTTATATTTCTACAACAATGGGGCCTGGAATAAAAGTAGACCCTGCCAGTGTTGAGTGAGGTGGACCGTGTTTAAAAAAGAGAAAATAGAATTTGTTGAAAATCTAAAACAGGACCTTGAAGGTGTTGTTTGTCTTTACCTTTTTGAATTTTCGGGCGTTACCGTTAACGAAGATAACGCTTTGAGAATGAAAATTAAAGAAACTGGTGCAACTTACAGGGTGATTAAAAACAGGTTGTTAAAAAAGGCTACTGAAGGTACCAGATTTGAAGAAGCGACTAATGGGTTGGTGAGAAACACAGTTGTAGCTTATTCTAAAGAAGATCCTGTTGCTCTGGCTAAGGTTTTGGCGGATTTTGCAAAAGAAAAGGATTCGTTCTTTTTTAAAGGCGGAGTTCTGGAAGAAACCTTATTGACGCCTGAAATGTTTGATGAAATTGCTACACTTCCGTCAAAAGAAGAGTTGGTGGCAAAACTTATGTATCTTCTCAATTATCCTTTGCAGGGATTGGTTACCGCCCTTCAGGGGATTTACAGGAATTTTCCTGTTGTACTTAACCAGATTGCTAAACAAAAAGAGGAAAACTAACTTTAAAATATGGAGGAAAAAATGGCAAAATTGACTCAGGAAGAAATTATTAACTCAATCAAGGAAATGACGGTTCTTGAGCTTAACAACCTTGTTAAGGCTCTTGAAGAGGAATTCGGTGTAAGTGCGGCAGCCGCAGCCGTGGCTGTTCCTGCTGCAGGTGCAGCAGGTGCTGCTGAAGCAGCTGAGGAAAAGACGGAATTTGATGTTATTCTTAAGTCGCCTGGTGCTAAGAAACTTGAAGTTGTTAAAGTTGTTAAGAAACTTACCGGCCTCGGCCTCAAAGAAGCAAAAGAATTGGTTGATAAGGCGCCTAATCCTGTTAAAGAAGGTATTGCTAAAGAAGAAGCTGAAGATATTAAAAAGGCTCTTGAAGAAGCTGGTGCAGAGGTTGAAGTTAAGTAATAATCTTAGAAAAAAACAAGAGGGCATTTTTTGCCCTCTTTTTATTTTTTATTTTTTGACCGAATATAAAGGTACTATTGTGCCTAAATTTATGTTTTTGTTTGTATTTTATGCATGTTCTTACAAATACTATACACAACTTTTGCGATAATATCAAGTTTTAGGAGAAAAAAATGGAAAATTTACCAAAAAATGTTCACTTGGAGAGATATGATTTTTCTAAGATTAAAACCTACCTTCCGGTACCTAACCTCATTAGTATTCAGCTGGATTCCTATAGCAAGTTTTTACAGATGGAGAAGTTACCTGAAGATAGAAAAGAAGTGGGTTTGCAGGCGGCGTTCAAAAACGTCTTTGATATAGAGGATTTTAGAGGGAAAGCAAAGATTGAATTTGTTGAATATAGAATAGGAAATTGGGAATGTAAGTGTGGGTTTTTAACAGGGGAAGAGCACAACAGGTTTAAGTGTAAAAAATGTAAAAAGAGTATATATGTCGTTGATACGACCGATAAGTATGTTGTATGTGAGTATTGCGGATATAGAAATGAAGCTAAGCCTGATATTTGTCCCAAATGTGAGACACCTGTGGAGTTGAAACTTGACTATACTGTAGAAGAAAGCGAAAGTATGGAAAAAACCTATTCCGTACCTTTGAAAGTAAAGTTTAGATTGACTGTGTTTGATATTGATGCGAATGGGGAACGAACGGTAAAAGACGTAAAAGAGAAAGAGATATTTTTTGGTGAAATCCCCATAATGACTAAAAGAGGAACCTTTATTTTCAACGGTACAGAAAGGGTTATTGTAAATCAGTTGAATAGGTCGCCAGGTGTTTTCTATAAAAAAGATAAAGATAAAAACTCTTTTATACTTCAGATAATTCCTTATAGAGGTGCCTGGATTGAATTTGAGTTTGATAAAAAAGAGATAATGTACATCAGGATTGATAGAAAGAGAAAGTTTAACGCAGCTGTTTTTCTGAAGTGTTTTGGTTTGTTAGATGATAGTTTTAATAAAACCGAAACCTTTTTAAAAAGGTTTTATACGGTCCATAAAATGAAAACAGGAACTGAGGAAGATCTAATTTATCTTTCGCCTTCTATCGCATTAAAAGACAAGAGGGTTGCTTTGGATGTTTTTGACCCGTCAGGAAAAAAAGTGTTGTCAACCGGCAATAAATTTAAGAAGTCGACTTTAAGAAAGGTTGCTGAAGACAGTTATATTCCCTTTAACCTAACAGAATTTGACATTATCAGAAATGCTGAGGATATAGTTCACCCTGAAACAGGGGAAGTGTTGTACCCCGCTAATTCAGACATTACTATTATTGAGGTAGAAAAATTAAGGGAGTTGGGAATAGAAGAGATTAACGTAATTCTTCCCAAGGCTGACGTAATCGGCCCGGTTTTAAGCAATACTTTTCAGAAAGAAAGCGGGAAAGACACAAATGACGCGTTAATTGAATTGTATAGAAAATTAAGGCCTGGAGATCCCCCGACTTTGGAAAGTGCTAGAAAACTATTTCTATCTCTTTGCTTTGATAGAGACAGGTATGACCTTTCAAGGGTGGGAAGGTTGAAATTTAATACCAAGTTAGGGGTTAAAACCGATCTGGACCAAAAAGAATTGTCAATTGAGGATATCCTTCTTTCGTTAGATTATTATTTTAAAATCCCGAAAGGAATAGGGGAGGTTGACGATATTGACCACCTTTCAAACAGAAGGATAAGGTCTGTAGGCGAATTGCTTGAAAACCAGTTTAGAGTGGGGTTAGTCAGAGTTCAAAAAGCAATTAAAGAGAAAATGTCTATTATGGACGATTTTGAGCAGGTAACACCGTCGGAATTGATTAGTCCTAAACCGGTTATGGCAATTTTAAGGGAATTTTTCGGACAATCTCAGTTATCACAGTTTATGGATCAGACGAATATTTTGTCTGAAATAACCCATAAAAGAAGGCTTTCCTCGCTCGGCCCCGGTGGTTTAAGCAGGGAGAGGGCCGGTTTTGAGGTAAGAGATGTTCATCCGTCCCATTATGGTAGAATATGTCCTATTGAAACCCCTGAAGGTCCAAATATCGGCTTAATTGTTTCTCTTGCTTGTTATGCCAAGGTTAATGAGTTTGGCTTTATTGAAACTCCTTATAAAAAGGTTGAGAACGGTAGGGTGTTAGACCATGTTAAGGTTATTTTTCCGGGAGATTCAGAAAATTACAAGGTGGGAGATGTTATTTTAAAAGAAGAATATGAAGAGGAAAACAGCAAACTTAAAACAAAAGGGAAACTGTTAATGGCTGCAGAGCCTTATGTGTTTTATCTTTCAGCATGGGAAGAATACAAGTATAAAATTGCCCAGGCTAATGCTCCTAGAGACGAACAGAATAATATTACTGTTGACCAGGTTAATGCCAGGGTTGCCGGTGAATCAAAACTTATTCCTAAAGATGAGATTGATTTTATTGATGTTTCTCCGAAACAGATTGTTTCTATAGCGGCATCTTTGATTCCGTTTTTAGAGCACGACGACGCCAACAGGGCTTTGATGGGTTCTAACATGCAGAGACAGGGAGTTCCTTTATTGAGGACAGAGGCGCCTTTTGTGGGAACCGGAATGGAGCACATTGTTGCCAAAGACAGTGGGCTTGCTGTTGTTGCCAAGAGGTCCGGTTGGGTTGAAGCCGTTGACGGCCAGAGAATTGTGGTAAGAGTTGATAGCAAAGAGTTAAATCAGGATATTGTAGGTGTTGATATCTATCCCCTTGTGAAGTTCAAAAGATCCAACCAGGACACCTGTTTTAATCAAAAACCTATTGTGAAAAAAGGCGATTATGTTCATAAAGGTCAGATTATTGCCGATGGTCCGGGTACTGATCGGGGTGAGCTTGCTTTGGGCAGAAATGTTTTGGTTGCTTTTATGCCCTGGAGGGGATACAACTTTGAGGATGCCATACTTGTTAGTGAAAAGATTGTTAAAGAAGATGTATACACTTCAATTCATATTGAAGAACTTGAAATTGAGGCAAGGGATACTAAATTAGGTCCGGAGGAAATTACAAGGGATATTCCTAACGTAAACGAAAGCTTTTTGAAAGATCTTGACGACAGCGGAATTATCAGAATAGGCGCTAAAGTGAAACCCGGTGATATCCTTGTTGGGAAAGTGACTCCCAAAGGAGAATCCACCCCGAGTCCCGAAGAAAAACTTTTGAAAGCAATTTTCGGAGCCAAAGCCGAAGATGTAAAAGATGCATCTTTGAGGACACCTCCTGGAATGGAAGGTACCGTTGTTGATGTTAAGATATTTGCCAGAAAAGGTGTTGAAAAAGACGAAAGGGCAAAACTTATTGAAAAAGAAAGAATTGAGACCCTTGAAAAAGACTTTCAAGACAAGGAGAGAATTATTAGAATCCAGACAAAATTTCAGATACTTTCCCTTCTTGAAGGAATGAAACTTAAGGAAGACGTTTTAGATAAACACGGTCACCTTGTTGCTAAAAAAGGGAGCAAAATAACTAAAGATTTTGTTGAAGCTATTGGGGTTAAGGATTCGATCAACATAGTTGTTGGAAATAAAAAGATTGAGGAAGAGTTAGTTAAGATTGTTGATAAGTTTGATGAAAAGATAGCGATTGAAAGAAAGATCTTTGAGAGTGAGGTTGAAAAACTGAAAAAAGGAGATGAACTTCCTGCAGGCGTTATTAAGATGGTTAAGGTTTACATCGCAGTTAAAAGAAAGCTGTCAGAAGGAGACAAAATGGCTGGAAGACATGGTAACAAAGGTGTCGTTTCCAGAATTCTTCCTGAGGAAGATATGCCTTATCTTGACGACGGTACCCCTGTAGAAATTGTTTTAAACCCGTTAGGGGTTCCTTCTCGTATGAATGTAGGGCAGATCCTTGAAACTCACCTCGGGTGGGCAGCAAAGGCTTTGGATATGCATTTTGCCACACCGGTTTTTGACGGTGCTTCATCGGATGAAATTAAAGCATTTTTAAGAAAGGCTAACTTGCCGGAATCAGGGCAGACATTCCTTTATGACGGAAAGACCGGAGAAAGATTTGACCAGCCTGTAACCGTAGGGTATATGTACCTGCTTAAACTGCACCACCTTGTGGATAATAAAATCCATGCAAGGTCAATAGGCCCGTACTCTCTAATAACTCAGCAACCGTTAGGCGGAAAGGCTCAATTCGGAGGACAGCGATTTGGTGAGATGGAAGTTTGGGCTCTTGAAGCATATGGCGCCGCTTACACTTTACAGGAAATGCTTACATATAAGTCTGATGATGTTCAGGGGAGAAATAAAATATATGAAGCCATTGTTAAGGGCCATGAAATTCCAGAGCCCGGGATCCCGGAATCCTTTAATGTGTTAATGAAGGAAATAATGAGTTTATGCCTTAACTTGCAGTTCAATGTTGATGGTATAGACGAGGAAGAAATTGAAGAGGAATCCCAGCAGGCTGACGACCTCTTTGATCCTGGTAACATAGATACTAACGATAATTAATTTGGGAGGATATTGTGGAAAAACAACACAAACCGGGAAGCAATATTGGTGGTGATTTTTCAATTAACCACATTAAAAATATTAAGGTAAGCATAGCGTCTCCGGAGGATATAAGGGAGTGGTCTCACGGAGAGGTTACAAAGCCGGAAACAATAAATTACAGAACCTTTAAGCCTGAAAAAGACGGCTTGTTTTGTGCAAAAATTTTCGGTCCTATAAACGATTATGAATGTTTATGCGGAAAGTATAAAAAACCGAGATACAAAGGTATTGTTTGCGATAAATGTGGTGTCGAGGTTACTCTTTCAAAGGTTAGAAGAGAGAGGATGGGAAGGATTGAACTTGTTGCTCCAGTCTCTCATATTTGGTTTCTAAAGGCACTTCCCTCAAAAATAGGTACCTTGCTTAATATTACTTTAAGGAACATTGAGAAGGTTCTTTACTTTGAAAGCTATATAGTTTTAGACCCTGGTTCTACCAAGTTGGAGTATAAACAACTTTTAAACGAGGATGAGTACAGAAAGGCTCTTGAGGAATATGGAAGTGGAAGTTTTGAAGTAGGAATGGGAGCTGAGGCGGTTAAAAGGCTTCTGGAAGACTTAAATATAGAAGAACTTGCGGTTGAATTAAGGTACAATATGTTAAACGAGAGTTCGGAACAGAAAAAGGCTAAGTATGCAAAAAGGCTTAAAATAGTTGATGCTTTCAGAAAATCGGGGAATAAACCCGAGTATATGATACTTGACGTAATTCCTGTTATTCCTCCCGAATACAGGCCCCTTGTTCCTCTTGACGGAGGAAGGTTTGCTACTTCTGATTTAAATGACCTTTATAGAAGGGTTATCAATAGAAATACAAGGTTGAGAAAACTAATTGAGTTGAGAGCCCCTGAAGTAATTATGAGAAATGAAAAGAGGATGCTCCAGGAAGCGGTTGACGCACTTTTTGACAACGGAAGAATGGGAAAAGTTGTTAAAGGTTCAAACGACAGACCCTTAAAATCCCTTGCTGATAATCTGAAGGGGAAAAAGGGGAGATTTAGACAGAACCTGTTAGGTAAGAGGGTTGACTACTCCGGTAGAACGGTTATTGTTATAGGCCCCGATTTAAAACTTAACCAGTGCGGTTTGCCTAAAAAAATGGCTCTTGAATTGTTCAAACCTTTTATTTTTCATGAGCTTGAAAAAAGGGGATACGCCAAAACAATTAAGGAAGCAAAAGAGATGGTTGAACTTGAAAAGCCGGAAGTATGGGATGTCCTTGAAGACGTTATTACCGGACACCCGGTTCTTTTGAACAGGGCACCTACTCTTCATAGGCTTTCTATTCAGGCTTTTTATCCGGTTTTAATTGAGGGTAAGGCAATAAAGTTACACCCACTTGTATGTACTGCTTTTAATGCGGATTTTGACGGTGACCAGATGGCTGTTCATGTCCCATTGTCACCTAAGGCACAGTTAGAATCGGTTATTTTAATGCTTTCTTCAAATAATTTACTATCTCCTGCGTCAGGAAGGCCTATTGTTACTCCGACTCAGGATATTGTTTTAGGTACCTATTACCTCACGGTAATGAGGAAGAACAGGAAGGGAGAAGGAAAAGTTTTTGTAAACTTTGACGAGGTTTTAGCTGCTTATGAGGCAGGTGTTGTTGATATTCATGCCAGAATTAAAGTTAGGTTTACCGGAGATTTGATAGACACATCAAAGGCTAGAGATTCCCAAAACCTTATTGAGATGGATGTAGAGCATATTGAAAATCAATTGATTGAAACCACTCCGGGAAGAATTCTCTTTAATGAGGCTTTGAAAGGGTATCTGCCCTTTGTGAACGGGTTACTGAAAAAGAAAGGGTTAGCAAGTCTTGTGACTTATGCATACAAAACCCTTGAAAGGGAAAAAACCGTTGAACTGCTTGACGAGATTAAGAAAACCGGATTCTACTATGCAACAAAAGGCGGTATATCTTTCGGGATGGACGATATCATTGTTCCTCCCGCAAAAAAGAAGATTTTGGAAGAGGCTCCGAAGGAGATTGCAAAGATTGAAGATATGTACCAGCAGGGTCAAATAGAAGCATCTGAAAGGTACAATAAGATTATTAAATTTTGGGGAGACCTCACCGATCAAGTGGCGGAAGAGATGATGCTTGAACTTGAAAGGGTTAACGAAGAAGGAGAATTTCTTAATCCTATTTATATTATGGCGGATTCCGGAGCAAGGGGTTCTAAACAGCAGATCAGGCAGCTTGCCGGTATGAGGGGGTTGATGGCTAAACCTTCGGGTGAAATTATTGAAACCCCGATTACTGCAAATTTTAAAGAAGGTTTATCCGTGTTGCAGTACTTTGTGTCAACCCACGGTGCAAGAAAGGGTTTGGCGGATACCGCTTTAAAAACCGCGGATTCCGGTTACCTTACAAGAAGGCTTATTGATGTTGCTCAGGACGTTATAGTCAGGGAAGAAGACTGTGGTACCCTCGATGGTATCTGGATTACCGCCCTTATTGACCAGGGAGAAGTTAAAGTTCCATTAAGGGAAAGAGTATTGGGAAGAGTTACTCTTGAAGACATTACCGATCCCTATACCGGAGAATTGATAGTTTCTGCTGGTGAAGAAATTACCGAACCTCTTGCCGAAGCAATTGAAAATGCTGGTATTGAAAAGGTAAGGATCAGGTCTGTTTTGACTTGCGAATCCAGGGAAGGCGTATGCAGGAAATGTTACGGACGAAACCTTGCTTCCGGTAAAATGGTTAAATTAGGAGAAGCGGTAGGTGTTATTGCTGCTCAATCGATCGGTGAACCCGGTACACAGTTGACAATGAGAACCTTCCACGTTGGAGGTACTGCTTCGAGGGTTGCAGAGCACTCACGGCACGAAGCAGGTAGAAAGGGTACTATTAAATTTGTTAACATTTCTTCAGTTAAAGCGGAAGACGGAACGCTGGTTGTCCTTTCAAGGAAAGGGTATATAGCAATTGTTGATGAAGAAGGCAACGAACGAGAAAAATATAACCTTGTTACAGGTGCCAAAGTATTCGTAAAAGATGGCCAGCATGTTGAAGAAGGACATTTGATTGCCGAGTGGGATCCCTTCTCGTTTGTTATAGTTGCAGATAAATCAGGGTATGTAGATTTTAAAGACGTTAAAGAAGGGCTTACCATGGTTGAGGATGTTGACGAAACAACCGGGTTTACCAGAATGAAGATTATAGAATGTCCCGATGAAAAGATTCAACCTATGATTATCCTGAGAAACGAAGATAGAGAAACGATAGCAAAATATCCGTTGCCTACAGGTTCAATTATTGTTGTTGACGAAGGGCAGCATATTTCGCCTGGAACAACCCTTGCTAAAATTGCGAGAGATACTACTAAAACAATGGATATTACCGGCGGTCTGCCCAGGGTTGTTGATCTTTTTGAGGGAAGAAAACCGAGGGATTATGCAATTATTTCTGAGATTGACGGTGTTGTAAGATATGGAAAGATTGTGAGAGGATATAGAAAGATATATGTTGAATCTCCTACAGGTGATAAAAAAGAGTACAACATTCCAAAGGGTAAATACATCCACTTTAACGACGGAGACGAAATTATAGCGGGTGAACCTTTGATTGACGGTCCGATTAATCCTCATGATATCCTGCATGTTTTAGGAGCTAAAGAGTTGCAGAAATTCCTTATCAATGAAATTCAGGAAGTTTATAGAAACCAGGGTGTTTCAATTAACGATAAGCACATTGAAATTATTATCAGGCAAATGATGAGGTGGATTGAGGTTGTTGAGCCCGGAGATTCAGAGTTTGTCGTTGGTGATAAAGTAGACAAATTCAGGTTTCAGCAGGTTAACGACGAACTTTTAGCAGAAGGCAAAATCCCTGCAAAAGGTAAACAATTGTTGTTGGGCATTACAAAAGCGGCTTTAAATACTGACAGTTTTATATCAGCCGCTTCTTTCCAGGAAACTACCAAGGTACTTACCGATGCAAGCGTTGAAGGAAAGGTGGATTATTTGCACGGGTTAAAAGAGAATGTTATTTTAGGTAAGTTGATACCTGCGGGAACAGGTTTCCATATTTATCATGATTTTGAAATTGAAGAAGATGAAACTATAAAAGAAATAGAAATGGAAGAGAAGCAGGTGGAGCTGGCTAAAAAGAATCTTAATCTTGAATAGTTTTATAAAAACCTTTTTTGGTGAAAAAAAAAGTTGACTTGTGCGGTTCGGTTTTGTTAGAATGCAATTTGCTTTGTGGAGTT
>JALWHA010000147.1:7916-12125 GCA_027038695.1 Acidobacteriota bacterium | reverse complement strand
TTTTTGTGTTGTTTTTTATTTGATTAATTTTTCCTCTTATGCCGATATTTTAATTCCTGAGTGGGATATTCCTTACATAAATCAGGATATTAAGGTTGACGGGGAATTAAACGAGAGCGCATACAAGAAGGCTTTTAAATGGAATAATTTTGTGCAAATTTCTCCTGGAAACAATATTTCTCCATCAGAGAAAACAGAACTTTATGTGTTTTATAATAAAAAGGGACTTGTTATTGGAATTATAGCATATGCTCCTGACATAAAATATTCAAGGTGCAAAACAAGAAGAGACGATTTTATGCCTTTTGAACATTGTGAACTTTCTTTTGACCCCGAAGGCAATGGAAAGCGTTTTTATTTCATTGGAATTTCTCCTTCAAACTCAATTCTTGATGGCTTGATCAATGACTCTGGACTTCATCCTGAATTTGATTTTCTATTTGAACATGCTACGAAAATGGAAAATCAAAAGTATACAATTGAGATTTTAATCCCTTTTTCAGAAATTTCATTGCCTGATATTAAACAACAAATCTGGCTTTTTTCCTGTCGCAGATTTATTATACGGGATGTTCTGGAATGTTGTAATTTGTGTGCAAGAAATAGAGATCTTGATGATGTAAGGAATGGTAAGGTATTTTTAGAGGTTAATTTAAATAAAAACATTAAACGCAAAAAACTCAAACTTATTCCCTCTCTCGTTGTTTCTCACTTAAAACACGATGAGGAGTTTTTCGGAACTACTGACAATTACAACTCTGACAAAGGGGATTTAGGCTTAACTGTTGAGTATTCCCCCTCAACAAACACAGTGTTTAAAGGAACAATACACCCCGACTTTTCTCAGGTTGAGGCTGACGATACCTATCAAAGGGTAAACAACAGATACCCTGTGTATTTAAGGGAAAAAAGGCCATTCTTTATGGACGGAATGGAGAGTTTCTCAACCCCATTTGAACTTCTTTACACAAGAAGGATAGTAAAGCCTGAATACGGATTAAAGTTTTCAACAAAGTTAAAGAACAAATACGGTATTTACCTTATATCTGCAATGGAAAAGGATGTGCCGTCAGAAAGGTTCGGCTATTCCGATGAATTCAAGAAAGATGTTTACTGGAATGTGGTAAGAACAACATACAACCTTGACAACAGAGGCTCTTTTTTAGGCTTTATGGCAATTGAAAGGAATTACGGGAGTGATTTTAACAGGGTGTTAAGCACTGACGGAGTGGTTAAAAAGGGGAATTTAACACTGAAGTATCAGGGGGTTATAACAACTTTGTCTGAGAAATCTGGCAATAAAACAGGGAATGCGCTATCACTTGAAGCATATTATAAATTGAATCAATTTTTTGATTATTCTCTTTCCTATTCTTCTGTTTCACCTGATTATGTAAATGATGCAGGTTTCATTTTCCGCACAGATTTTAAAGAATTAAATGGTTATTGTGGGTTCCATTTTTCTCCTGAGAAAGATACAACTTTCTTAAAAGACTTTAATGCAGATGTTTTCTTTTTTCAGAGGGAGGATTATAGTTCCAATATAATTAATCATGGCTACAATCTGGAAATTAATGCTTCTTTCCCTGAAATGGTTTCGCTTGGTGCTTTTTACATTCAGGATGACGAGATGTATTTATCTAAAATTTTTCATACTATTCAAAGGATATTTTACATCTCCTATTCTAAGAATGAAAAACTTGTGCCTGTTTTTATTTATAAAAACGCTCTTGTCATTTTATATGGAGATAATCCGCAATTGGTTAATCAAAGATTTTTTTCTTTATCATTAAAAAGTAAATGGAGGTTTTTTTCTATCAGTACATCATTTTTCGTTTATTCTTTATCTGATCGGGTTACAGATGAAACTATAAGGAGACAGAAGTCAATTGAGGTGGTAGGCACATACTTTTTCAACGACCACACCAATTTCAAGGTATTCTATATTTCAGACCTTGCAGATATAAGGGATTACAATTACAACCAACCCTATCACTACATAAATCTTTTGTTTACATGGAGAAAGAACGCCTTTACAAAACTTTACATAGGCTACAACAACGGGCACTCAACATACAGGATGACTGACAAAACAATGTGGGGTTTTGACAGGGATAAGTACTTTTACGCAAAGATAACATACCTGTTTTAGTAGTTTGCTTATTTTTTTCATAGCCAGCGCTTATGCCGGTTTTGTTTTTGATGTGCTTCATTTCTTTGACTTTGGGTTTGCTATCAACTTGGTAAACTATTTGTTGAAAATTTCTTAGATTGACCTCAAGTTTTTCAATATTGCTTTTGTCTTATGAAAATTTAACAATTTGAATAGTTTCTTAAATCCTTTTGATGTTTTTGTGAGTTTTGATTATTTTTTTAGATATTTCCCTATGAGCAGGGAAATAATTTATAATTTATTTCCCTATAAGGAGATAAATTTATGGATTTTAATCAATATCTGGTGGATAAAAAAGAAGAAATTTCCTCTCATAATGTTAAAAAGCGTTATCTGATAACAGGGTATTTAATTAAAACAGAGGGTAAAGGTCAGCAAAAACACGGTGTATGACTATTTCAGCCATTTAAAGGATGTGTTTTTTACTTTCTCCCTGCATAAATTTGATTATTCCGAAAGGAAATCCCTGCTTTCCATTCCAAAGGTTTACCTTATTGACACAGGGTTGGCTAATATTGAGGGTTTTTCTAAAAATATCGGAAGGCTGATGGAAAATGCACTCTTTTTAGAATTGAAAAAAAGGGAACTTGTCGGTGAAATACGCCTCTATTACTGGAAAGATGTTCAGCATAAAGAGGTGGATTTTGTTGTTGTTAAGGATGAAAAAGTAAGGCAGTTGATACAGATAACTTATGCTTCTTCTCTAAATGATATTGAAGAGAGGGAACTTAAAGCACTTGTGAAAGCGGGAAACGAACTGAATTGTAATGAACTTTATGTCATTACATGGGATTTTGAAGGGGAAAAGAGTATCAAAGGCAAAAAAATTCTGTTTATTCCGCTCTGGAAATACCTGCTTGAAGTTGACAGAGGCAATTAACCACGCTTTAATTAAAGTTAATCTAAAAAAATCTTTCATAAGCAAGCGATTTGTGTCTTTTCTTAAATTTCTTTTCACCATACTGAAAAAATAGGCAATCTTTAAAAATCTTTTCACTATACTGAAAACTTTTGCTTGAATTTTTGTTTTTTTTAATTATACTGAAAACATGAAAAAGGAAAAAGTAAGAGAAAGAAAAATCTATTTTGAAAAAATTCAACCTTTTTTAGGCACTAATCTTATAAAGATAATAACAGGCCAGAGAAGGGTTGGGAAAAGTTATTTTTTGCTTTTTTTAAAAGAAAGGTTAAAAGAAAAGTATCCTGATGCAAATTTTATTTTTATAAACAAAGAGTTGCATCAATTTGACGGAATAGACAACTATAAAACTTTGATTGAGTTTGTCTTGAATAAAGCGGAAAACAAAAGGAAGAACTTTCTGTTTATAGACGAAATTCAGGAGATAGAGGGTTTTGAAAAAGCAATAAGGGATTTTGCTTTAAAAGAAAGTTTTGAGGTGTTTTGCACTGGCTCTAATTCTTCCCTTCTTTCAGGTGAACTGGCTACCGTTCTTTCGGGAAGGTATATTGAAGTTAAAATTCATCCCCTATCCTTTCTGGAATTTCTTGATTTTCACAACCTTGAGTTAAACAGAGGTTCTTTTGAAAAGTATGTAAAATTTGGAGGAATGCCTTTTTTAATCCATCTTCCCTTAAATGAAGAAGTTGTTTCAGATTATCTTTTAAATATATACAATAGCATTATTTTAAAGGATGTGGTGGCAAGGTATAAAATCAGGAATGTGAATTTTCTTGAAAGGTTAATCTTTTATCTTGCAGAAAACATAGGCAATCTGTTTTCAGCAAAAAGGATAAGTGATTTTCTAAAATCTCAAAAGATTTCAATCTCTGTTAACACAGTTTCCGATTACCTGAACTTTCTTGAATCCGCTTTTTTTGTAAATCGGGTCAAAAGAGCAGATATTTCAGGCAAAAAAATTTTTGAGGTAAATGAAAAATACTATTTTGAAGATATTGGAATAAGAAATGCTCTTGTGGGGTTTAATTTGTCAGGGATTGGTGGTGTTCTTGAAAACATTGTCTATAATCACCTTGTGTTAAACGGATACAGGGTCTATGTTGGGCAGGAAAAGGGG
>JALWHA010000147.1:0-7906 GCA_027038695.1 Acidobacteriota bacterium | reverse complement strand
GAAAAGGGGTATGAAATAGACTTTGTGGCTGAAAAAAGAGGGGAAAGGGTTTACATTCAGGTTGCCTATCTTTTAGCCGATGAAAAAGCCAGACAAAGGGAATTTGGCAATTTGCTTAAAATAAAAGATAATTATCCCAAAATTGTTCTCTCTCTTGACGAATTTGCCTCGGGAAACTACATGGGAGTTAACCACCAGAGCATAATTGACTTTTTGATAAAAGATTCGTGATTGTTTCAGATTTATTTTGGGGGAAGTTAATGGCAGAGTTATAATGGTGTCTCGGAAGAACAAAAATTATTTTTTGATTCACTCCTGCCTTCTTACCCACCCACTGCATAGTATTCATTCTTACACTCCGCAACTTGTAGGAATATCGAAGCCCTTTTCTTTAAGAATTAACTCCATATAATTCCTCTTTAAATCGTACAACACCATATCGTATATAAGTTCATCAAGACTGTGTTCAGGTTCCCAGCCCAACTTTTCTTTTGCCTTTGTGGCATCGCCAATTAACATATCAACTTCCGTCGGCCTGAAATAGCGGGGGTCAACCTCAACAACGATTTTTCCTATCAAATTTTGAATTTCGGATTTTAATTTTTGAATTGTATTATCATCCGTACCTATTGATTTTAACTTATCGTTTGTTACTTCCCAATTAATATTACTAATTATTCCCTTTTCATTTGTCCCATCTCCGGAGAATTCCAATTCTATGCCCAATGTTTGAAAGGTTTTTCTAACAAATTCCCTGACTTCGGTTGTTTGACCTGTCGCAAGAACATAGTCGTCAGGGTTATCCTGCTGTAAAATCAACCACATACCTTCAACATAATCTTTAGCATGCCCCCAATCCCTCTTTGCGTTCAGGTTACCTAAAAAGAGTTTTTTTTCCAGACCTAACAGAATTCTAACAGCGGCCCGTGTTATCTTTCTGGTAACGAAAGTCTCCCCCCTTATGGGAGATTCATGGTTAAACAAAATCCCGTTGCAGGCAAACATACCATACGCTTCTCTGTAATTCACCGTTATCCAGTAAGCGTAAAGTTTTGCCACACCGTAAGGACTCCTCGGATAAAACGGTGTGCTCTCTCTTTGAGGAACCTCACGAACCTTCCCGAACAATTCTGAAGTAGATGCCTGATAAACCTTAGTTTTATCAATTAAACCGAGCAAACGGACAGCTTCCAAAATCCTTAATGTCCCTATACCGTCACAGTTTGCGGTATATTCAGGTTGTTCAAAGGAAACAGCGACATGAGATTGAGCACCTAAATTGTATATCTCGTCAGGTGCTATCTTTTGTATCAACCTTGTTATATTCAGACTATCGGTTAAATCCCCGTAATGAAGAAAAAAGTTTACATTCTCTTCGTGAGGGTCTCTGTACAGGTGATCAATTCTCTCGGTATTGAAAAGAGACGCCCTTCTTTTTATTCCGTGAACCTCATACCCTTTATTTAACAATAATTCAGCAAGATATGCACCATCCTGTCCTGTAATTCCCGTTATCAACGCAACCTTTTTAGCCATATTACTTCTCCTTCTCTATGATTTCTTTAACCTTTTTAGCAAATTTGCCTAATACGGCATTCCTTGAAAAATTCTTTGCAACATATTCTTCAGCTTTTTTACCAAAATCAGAGGCCAACTGCCTATTCTTTATCAATTGGTCAACAAATTCAACCGTATCTCTTATATGCGCATTGTTGAAGAACTTTCCTCCTCCTGATTCATTCATAACATCAGCCACTTCAGACTTGGGGTTCCCTGTAACCAAAGACGGCCTCCCGCTTGCCATCATTCCAAGCAACTTTGACGGCATAACGGTATCCACCACACTTTCTTTCTGAAAAAGCAAGTGTAAATCGGCACCGCACAGTAAATCAGGCAACTCTTCATAGGGTACCGGAGGATAATATTTTACATTTTTAAAATCTTTTATACGGGAAAGCAACCATTCCTTCTTCCCCCCGTCTCCCACTACGACAAATTCAACATCTTCCCTTCCCTCAAAGAAAGAAACAAATTCAATATACTTTTCCCAATCCTGTTTTGCCCCGATATTACCGGAATATAGCATTTTAAATTTATCACTGTTTAAATACCTGTGTTTTTTGGCATTTTTCGGATTAATAAATCCCTGATCAACCCAGTTAGGAAAGTAATAAACTTCACTTGAGGTTTTCTTTTGTGCTTTATTTAGCATGGAAAAACTTATCGTGCTAACTATATCGCTTTTATTTAGCAACTTTGTTTCCACCCTGTAAAGTACTGCCGAAAGAATCTTTTTTACGAACCCTCCCTTTACAACACCCGACTCAAAAGCGGCGTCAAACTCAAAATCCTGAACATGTACCCAAACCTTTGCATTGTGTTTTTTTGCAAGTTTATGCGCAAGCCAGATATCAGAGGTAAAAGGGACAATAGCAATTATCAAATCGGCATTTTTTATCTTTTTCAGATTTCTCAAACTCCCGAAAGTAAAACTCAAAATATGCCTGATTCTTTTTAAAAAAGAAGGATTTGAGGGAGTAAACTGCCTGAACCTGAAAACCTTAATCCCTTCGTAATCTTCCTCAAGATAATCAGGCTTATCCCGGTAATCCTTCCATATCTCCCATTGAGGATAGTAAGGAAATCCGGTAATAACAGAGACATTAAAACCCTCTTGAGACAAAAACTCCGCCATTTGAGTTGTATATAAACCGGTAGAAGTATCTTCCGGGGAAAAATTGACTCCGATAACAACAATATTATTCATCTTCAACTACCCTGTCTTTAATAGGTTTTGCTGGACTGCCGACACAAATTTTAGCCGGAGCATATCCTCAAAAACACTGCTCCTTGCGCCTATAACCGCACCTCTTCCTACGGTTACACCGGGAACCACGAACACGTCGCTCACAATCCAAACCTCGTCATCTACAGTTATCTTTTTCGTATATATAGGAAAATCCCGTTTTGTAAAATCATGACTGCCTGTACACAAATAAGAACGCTGAGAAATTACTACATTACTACCGATCTCAATCCCTCCCAAACTATACAAAAAAACATCATCTCCGATCCGGGAAAAATCCCCGATCTTTACCTTCCACGGAAATTGCACTTTAACCGTAGATCTGATTAAAACACCTTTCCCGATTTTTGCCCCAAAAAGCCCCAACAAAAACCTTCTCCACCCGTATAAAAACTGAGGAAACCACCTGAACAGAGTATCCTGAACAATCCGCCATATTTGAACAAGCCAGGCAGGCTTTCCCTGAAATTTTTCGGCAGCCTAAAATCGCTTAATTTTTGCATAACTTTACCATACCCTCCTCAAAGTTAACACAAAAACAAAGGCACTTTATCTATTATATCAAAGAACAAATAGAGAGGACTCAACATGGTTAGTAAATTGTTACAGTCTATTTTATCATAGTTAAGAATCGGCTTAGAAGAACAGAATCAGATACTTAACTTTGTTTATAGCAATAAAACTATGCCTCTATCCGATAATAGATTTAAAATAATGCTAACCGATTTATTAATATCCGTTTTAACCGTGTTGATATGAATATCCGGATTTTCAGGCGGCTCATATGGAGAATCAATACCGGTAAATTCTGAAATTTCACCGCTTAACGCTTTTTTATAAAGCCCTTTCGGGTCTCTCTTCATGCACTCCTCAAGAGGAGTATCAACAAATATTTCAACAAAATTTTCTTCTCCTATAATCCCTTTTGCCTTTTCTCTTTCTTTTAAAAAGGGAGAAATAAAAGCAACAGAAACAATTATTCCAGCATCAACAAACAATTTTGCAACCTCGGCGACCCTCCTTATATTTTCAACCCTGTCTTCAAAAGAAAACCCGAGGTCTTTGTTTAACCCGTGCCTTAAATTGTCTCCGTCAAGAAGATAGGTATGAAATCCTCGCCTATTTAAAGAATATTCAACCTCATTTGCGATTGTACTCTTCCCGCTTCCGCTTAACCCGGTAAACCATAAGGCACAACCTTTTTGACGTTTAATACTTTCCCGATTTTCTTTTTTAACTTTGTGAGAATGCCATATTAAATAATTATTATCTAAATTGTCTCTTCTTTTTTTCTGTTCTTTTCTACTCATTTTCCCCCTTTCTCTATTCACTTTCTTAAGTAAACCTCTTTGATATTATTTGAAGGGAGTCCATGGTTTCTTTCCATGCTAAAAGTTCAGATTTTATAAAGTATATACTGCCCTTTGCAGTTTCAAACCTGTAGGGGATTGAAAGCCTTTCAAGGTTTTCAAGGGCCTCGGGGGGAATGTTTACTATTTCCATTGCCTCTTTTAAACTTATTACCTCAAAAACAGAGCAGTTTTTCTTTCTAAAGTTAAACCTTTTTGTAACAACTTCAACGGTTATTTTTTTGTTAAAGTGATAGGCTTTTTGAAGGTACATAAGGAAGTTTTCGTCTCCCTGCTGGTAAAGGCATTGTGCTTTGCCTATCAAGGCGTAAGGGTTTGAGGCATTGGATTTTAATGCAAGGGAAAACAGCCTTTCCGCCGTCTCGTAGTCTTCAAAGAATACCCCTATGTTTCCAAGTTTGATTAATGTTTCTTCTTTAAACCCTTTGATTTTAAAGGGGTAAATTAGAAAAGGCTTTATTTCGTCAAAGTCTTTGTTTTCAAGGCAGAAGTCTATGTAGTCTTCAAGAAGGTTTAAGTCTATGTAAAGTTTTAACACCTTTTTGTAAAAGAGTTTTGAAAACCGCTTTTTTTCCATCTCTTTAACCGCTTTAAGTATGTTTTTGTAAACAATGTCCCTTGTTTCATAGGGCTTGCCGAGAGTTGAGAGTTTTTTTGATTTGAATTTGCATTCTGTTAGCGAGATTATCTCCCTTGAGTTTAAGGTTATGTCGTTTATTGCGTTCTGGCAATCCCTGAATATCATTATTAGAGAGTCTCTTAACTCTTCGTCTATTTCGTCAATATTTAGTATTTTTTTAAGGTTTTGAACCATTGTTGAGGGAAAGGTTATGTCTAAGTTTGCCCTTTGAAGGGGGACTTTGTAGTTTACAAAAATGTTTAAGGAAACTACTGCTTCTTTTCTATCTATGTTTTCAACATCAACAAGGTATAAAAGGCTATCCCTCAATTATTCCCCCTCCGATTACCGTATCGTTTTCCGAATAGCAAACAAGAAGTTGCCCCGGCGCCACCCCGGTAACGGGGTTTTCAAATTCAAATATGTATTCATTTTCCCTTATATTTTTTACATTTGCAAGCAATTGCGGTTTCTGGTTATACCTGATTGATGCCGACAGTTTTCCTTTAAATTCCCCTATAAGGTTGAAGTTTCTAACCTTTACCCTTGTTTTTTCAAGGTATTCCCTTTCGCCGACAAATACCGTATTTGTTTTAAAGTCTAACTTAACAACATAAAGGGGTTTTTTCCACGATATGCCCAAACCTTTCCTCTGCCCTATTGTGTAGTAAGCAAGCCCTTTGTGATAGCCTAAAATTGCCCCGCTTATGTGCTTTATCATCCCCTTTTTTAGAGGGATTTTCCCCGCCGCAAACTCTCCCGGCTTTTTGCCCCCTGTAAAGCACAACTCCTGGCTTTCCTTCTTTTCGGCGACATTTAAGCCTCTTTCCCTTGCTATTTCCCTTACCCTTTCTTTCGTTAATTCCCCTAAAGGAAAGTGTAGTTTCTCAATGTGTTTTTTTCTCACCATAGAGAGAAAGTAAGTCTGGTCTTTGTCCCTATCTAAACCTCTGTAAAGAAAGCCAGTTATCTGCCTTGCATAATGGCCTGTGGCAAGCATATCAAAGCCTTCTTTCAAAGCATAGTCAACAAGGTAGCCTATCTTTAAAAACCTGTTGCACCACCCGCAGGGATTCGGGGTTATCCCGAGGTAGTATAGATCTAAAAAAGGTTGTACTATCTTTTTGTCAAACTCTTCTTCCATGTGAATTACCCTGTGGTTTATTCCAAGTGATTTACAGAGTATTTTTGCGTCTTCAACATCGTTGCTTGAGCAACAGATTTTTAAATTGCACCTTGCGGTTTTAATGTCTGAATGAAAGACAAGGGTAACACCCTCAACATAAAAGCCTTTATCCTTTAAAAGGTGGGCTGAAACCCCTGAATCAACCCCCCCGCTCATTGCAAGCAGTATTTTTTTCACACCTTGCTCCTTTTCCTTCAGGTAAATTTTAGCATAGAAGGGATGCTTCTTTTTAAGGGATTGAAAATTAAAACTTTTTTCGGTGTATAATTAAAAAACATTCAAAGGGGGAAAGATGAATTCTTACAGATTGATACTTTTAGCCTTTGCAGCGTTTCTGTTTTTTCACGGGATCAGGGGGATAAAAAAAGGAGCAACCCCGAGAAAAGGGGGAGGAATGATCTACAGGTCGGAAAGCCCCTTCTGGTTCTGGTTTAACATAGCGTCAATTTTGCTTTTCGGGGTAATGCTTATCTACTACGCTTTTTTTGGAAGGTTTAGATAGTTTTCACTCCCCTTTTTTTGCCTTTTGCCAGAGTGTTTCCATTTGCTCTATTGAGGAGTTGTAAATATCTGTGTTTTGTTCAATGTATTTAAACCTTTTCATAAATTTTTTATTGGTTTCCCTTAAAGCGTCTTCAGGGTCTATCTCATACTTTCTTGCGATTTGAGCAACGGTAAATAGAATATCCCCAATCTCTTCCTTAACCTTCTTTCTGTCTCCGCTTTTTCTTGCCTTTTCAAACTCTTTCCACTCTTCCTTAAACTTTTCAATAACCTCGTCAGGGGTTTTCCAGTCAAAGCCTATCCTTGAAGTCTTTACCCCTATCTGAAATGCAACCTGCAAAGCGGGGAGTTTTTTTGCAATTCCCGACAGGAAGCCCTTTTCCTTTTTCTTTTCCCTCTCCTTTGCCTTTATCTTTTCCCAGTTTTCAAGCACCTCGTCTGTTGAGTTTACACTGTCGTTGCCAAATACATGGGGATGCCTTCTTATCATTTTTTCGTTTATTGTTTTGATTACATCTTCTACTGTAAACTTTCCGCACTCTTCGGCAATCCTTGATTGAAAGATTATCTGCAAGAGCAAATCCCCCAACTCTTCTTTTAATTTGTCGAAATCCCCTTCATCAATAGCGTCAACCGTTTCATAAGCCTCTTCAATCAAAAAAGATTTAAGTGTTTCAAGTGTCTGCTTTCTATCCCACGGGCAACCGTTTTCGCTTCTCAAAGTCGCCATTATATCAACAAGTTTGTCAAACTCTTTCATATCCTCTCCTTAAATGTGGATAGGGTATCCAGCCGCCATGTGAAAGGCTTCCATAAGGCTTTCGGAAACTGTGGGGTGAGGGTGGATTACCCTGCTTAACTCTTCCACATTCATCCCCTTTGAGATAGCCACCGCACACTCTGAAATTAATTCGGAAGCGTTTCCCCCTACAATGTGTACCCCTAAAAGTTTTTCATTGTCTTTTCTGTAAACAACCTTAACAAAGCCGTTTTTAACTCCTTCAATGTACGCCTTTCCGTTTGCGGTAAGGGGGAATTTTGCCTCTTCGGCTTCTATTCCCTTTTCCCTTGCGTCTTCAATGCTCATTCCCACAAAAGCCGCTTCAGGGTAAGAGTAAACCACTCCCGGGCAGGAAAGGTATATGTCTTTTTTGTCTTCAACCCCTAAAATGTTGTTTACAGCCTTTATCCCTTCCCTTGAGGCAAGGTGGGCAAGTTTGGGGGTGTCAATTACATCCCCTATGGCATAAATGCCTTTAACATCTGTTTCAAGGTTTTCGTTAACCCTGATGTGTCCCTTTTCAAGCACAATGCCTGTATTGTGAAGGTTTAAGCCTGTTGTAAAAGGCTTTCTCCCGACTGCAAGCAAAACCTTTTCAACCTCAATCTCTTTTTTCTTGCCGTTTAACTCATACTCAACC
>JALWHA010000146.1:377-12206 GCA_027038695.1 Acidobacteriota bacterium | reverse complement strand
TCAATTAAAGGAAGCCCGAATGCCGCTGTTTTCCCCGTTCCCGTTTGTGCCTGTCCGATTACATTTATATCTTGATGCAATAGAATAGGTATAACTTTTTCCTGAATTTCTGTAGGCTCTTCAAAGCCTTTCTTCTTAAGCGCTATTAATGTGTTTTCGCTTAAGCCCAGTTGTCTGAATTTTTCCAATCTTTCCATAAAATCTCCTATTTTTAGTCAAACGGATTAAGTATAAGGTATTTTTGAGTAAATGTATATAAAAAAAGATTTGATTTATGTTTTTTAAGGAAGTAAAATAAATTGACTCTTTAAACCGGTACGGCGATGCCGGTAAGAGGTGAGGGATGATGAAAGAAAGTAAAATCAGGTTACAATTTATTAATCAATAAACGAGAGGCTGGGATTTTCAGCCTCTTTTTTTTGTATGCAAAGGGGGAAGTATGTCTGAAGAAAAGGTCATTATGGATGCGGAAACAATGGAAAGAACAATTAAGAGAATGACCCATGAGATTCTTGAAGCGACAAAGGGTACTGAAAATTTGTTGCTTATAGGAATCAGAACGAGAGGAGACCACATTGCCAAAAGGATAGCGGGGTATATTAAGGAGTTTGAAGGGGTTGACGTTCCGGTAGGTTTGCTTGATATAACCCTTTACAGGGACGATTTAATTACCAATGTTGCTAATGCCTATTTAAAAGAAACAGAGATCCCTTTTCCCGTAACGGATAAAAAGGTTGTTTTAATTGACGATGTTTTGTACACAGGGAGAACTGTGAGAGCGGCTATAGAGGGTATTTTAGACTTCGGCAGGCCGAGGTATATTAAACTTGCGGTTCTTGTTGACAGGGGACATAGAGAGTTGCCTATCAGGGCTGATATTGTCGGTAAAAACATCCCCACTTCAAAAGACGAGACAGTACAGGTTTATGTTAATGAAGAAGACGGTAAAGATCTGGTTATTTTAAAGAAAAAGAATTGAGGTGATCTATGACTAAGTTTAATCACAGACATTTATTGGGTATTGAGCCTCTTTCAAAGGGGGATATAACGCAAATACTTGATACCGCAAAGATATTTAAGGGTATATGCAAAGGAACAAACAAGAAGTTTCCTGCTTTAAAGGGTAAATTGATCCTTAACCTTTTTATGGAGAATTCCACAAGGACAAGGTCTTCCTTTGAGATCGCGGAAAAGAGGTTGGGGGCGGATACTTTAAACTTTTCCGCATCGGCAAGTTCACTTTCAAAGGGGGAGTCTTTTTACGATACCATTAAAACGCTTGAATCAATGGAGCCTCATATAGTGGTTATCAGACACTCTTCCCCCGGTTCTTCAAAGTTTCTGGCTGATAATATAAACGCCTCAGTGGTTAATGCGGGAGACGGGGCTCATGAACACCCGACACAGGCTTTGCTTGATGCATACACAATTAGAGAAGCAATGGGTACTCTTGAAGGTTTAAACATAGTTATAGCGGGGGACATAAAGCATTCAAGGGTTGTTCGCTCAAATATATGGCTTTTGAAAAAGATGGGGAATAAGGTAACTTTGTCGGGGCCGCCCACTTTAATTCCTTTTGATGTTGATAAGTTAGGGGTCAATGTTGATTACGATTTTGACAATGCGATAAAGGATGCTGATGTTGTTATGATGCTCAGGATTCAAAGGGAGAGAATGGTGGAGAGTTTTTTCCCCTCTTTACAGGAGTTTAATATGCTTTACGGTTTAACGAAAAAGAGAATGAACTCCCTGAAAACAGGGGCAATCGTAATGCACCCCGGCCCCATTAACAGGGGAGTTGAAATAAATTCTGAAGTTGCGGATTCAAAACGCTCGGTTATCCTTGAACAGGTAAGTAACGGAATTTATGTAAGAATGGCTGTGCTTTTTTTACTTGCAGGAGGGCAAATAAATGAAATATCTAATTAAAAACGGAAACGTAATTGACCCTTCAATAGGGTTAAATAAAAAACTTGATATTTTAATTGAGGACGGAATGATTACGGAGATATCCGATTCAATAGAAGAAAATAAGGCGGATAAGGTTTATGACGTTAAAGGTTGCGTAGTTGCTCCCGGTTTTGTTGATTTACACGCACATTTAAGGGAGCCGGGGGGTGAAAGGGCCGAGACTATTGAAACAGGGGCAATGTCTGCTATGAACGGAGGTTTTACGCATATCTGCGCAATGCCTAATACCTCTCCATGTATGGATAATGCAGCTATTATCTCCCTTGTCCTTGATAAAGCAAAAACAGCGGGGTATGCCGAAGTATTGCCTGTAGGTGCTGTAAGCAAAAACAGGGAAGGGAAAGAATTGGCATCAATAGGGGAAATGGTTAAAAAAGGGATTGTAGCTATTTCGGATGACGGTTCTCCGGTTTCTACAAGCGATCTGGTTAAAAAAGCTCTTGAGTATTGTATCCCGTTTGATATTCCCTTAATGGAGCACGCTGAAGATTTAACTTTAACAAAAAAAGCGGTAATGAACGAAGGTTTTTACTCAACAAAGTTAGGGTTAAAGGGAATGCCTTCAATAGCTGAGGATATTGTAGTTGCAAGGGATATTATTGTAAATTCCTATGTTAAAGGCTGGTTGCATATTCAACACCTTTCAACCGAGTATAGTTTAAACCTTGTAAGGGAGGCTAAAAACAGAGGGGAGAGGGTTACATGCGAGGTGACTCCGCATCATTTATTTTTAAACCATTCTTATCTTGAGTCATTTGACGCAAACTACATTATGAAACCCCCTTTGAGAAGCGAGAAGGATAGATTGTCATTGATTGAGGGAATAAAGGACGGCACTATTGACGCTATTGCAACAGACCATGCTCCTCACCCAAATGAGCATAAAAACTGTGAAATTGATATAGCCGCTTTCGGGATTATAGGTTTTGAAACCGCTATCCCTGTTATTTTAGACCTTTTGTATCACAAGCACGGGGTATCAATTGAAAGGATAATTGAATTAATGTCTATAAATCCTGCAAAGATAGTTAAACTTGAAGATGGAAGAATAATGGAAGGGAAAAAGGCGGATTTAACTATTTTCAATCCCGATAAAGAAGTAACGGTAAACCCCTCATATTTCAAATCAAAGGCAAGAAATACGCCTTTTAAAGGGTTGAAATTAAAAGGTTCCCCTGTTTTAAGCGTTTTTAAAGAGAGAATTGTTGAGTGTAAAGTGGGGGATTAATTTAAAAAGCCAAAAAAAGAGGCCGGGAAAATCCCGGCCTTAATATTTAAGTGGGAGGGGAAATGGTCTTAAAAATGCCATTTAAGACCGAATGCAAATGAATACTGTTTATTTGAGGCTTCAACTTCCGCGAAATTATTTACTGCTACTGCCTTTATCTTTTTTTTAGGCGCGTATATAAATCCGAAATCTATGCCGAAGGTATCGTTAAAATTGTGTGAAATTCCAAGCGAATAGTGTTCTTCGGTTATTGCTGGAAAGCCTATCAGGTTAAACCATGCGACGCTGAAGTCCGGAAACTGTGCGGTTAACTCCGAGATGTTATTGTTAGGCGTAGTCATATCAAGATTACTTTTATTTTTTATAGGGGTTTCAGCATAGTTGTATCCGAATTTTAAGACAGTGAATTTAGAAAGGGTGTATTCAACGCCTAATGAGTAAACAGTCTGGTCGTCCCATTGAAATTGGCCGTAACCGTCGGTATTGCTCCATTCAACCCATCTTATGTCAACCATGAAACGCCATGAATTTAGAGTGTATCCTCCGCCTACGGCAAACTCGTTAGGCTGTTCAAGTTTCATTTTTTCAAAAACTCCGTCGTGGTTTGTGTCAAGCACTCTGTCGTAATTCATAGGAATTGAGGATTGATACAATGCCCCGAAGGTAAAGTTATTCTTTTGATAGGCTATGCCGAATTGGCCTCCTATTCCGAATGCCTGGGATACTCCTCCCCCCGCTTCAAACATATCGCCGGTGTTCATATCCTGTAAAAAAGTGCCTATATTCAGAGATCCCCATGCAAGATCCATCCCCATACCTAAACTCCAGTTGTCGTTTAGTTTGTAAGAGAATGCGGCAATAGTTCTCATAAACTGGAAGTTTGTATTCATATTTGAAAGCCTCGGGTCTTTGTTCCTGTAATCAACACCCATACCTGATACACCGAATGCTCCTATACCGAAGGTGAATTTATCGTTTATTTGATAGGTGATTCCTATTTCGGGAACCATAAAGGTGTCCGCCTGGCTTTTGATCATTCCGGAATCCCCGTGCATCATATCCGAGTATCTTGCTTTAACTTCAGGGAAGAATAAGACTGCGCCGAAACTCATATTAAAGCCTTTATAATATCCTAAAAAGGCAGGGTTTCTAAATATCTGGTCTGTTGCACCTACGGGAGCACCTACCCCTGTTCCTCCTAACGCACTTGACGACGGGGTTACCCCTGTCATGTTATCTCCGTTTGTGGCATAAACCGCAACCGCCGCAATTATCATCAGTACAACAATGAGTTTTTTCATTAACAACCTCCTAATATCCCATTCGCAAGATAGTTTATAACATTATTCACAAAAGATAAAGATATTTTTCACATTTTAGAAAAGTTTTTTTTGTTTGTTTTTAAGGTTAAGCGTAATTTGCTTTTTTATAGAATTTCAAGTTTTAAATCAGGGTGAGGGGAGGGGATGATTGTTGTTGAAACAAGCATTGCTTTATCTTTTATGGCGTCCGTTCCGCTTTTTACTGACGCCTCCACATCGGCAACCGTACCTGTAAAAACCGTAAATGCTTTTCCTCCCAATCCCATTGCCATTCTTATTTCAATTAACTCAATAGACGCTGTTTTTACCGCGGCGTCTGCGGCATAAATGGAAGAAACTACCGAAAAGGTTTCAATTACACCCAATGCTTCAACATTTGAAACTGTTTTTGTTGAGTAAAGTGCCGGGAAAACTTCAGGGTGAACATTGGGTATTATTAAATGGTCAACGACATACCCTTCCCCTTCTTCAATTCCGTTTGTGATAGCGGATTCAACTTCGGCAACCTCCCCGTTGACAAAGACTATGTATTTGCCGGGGCAAATTGTCTGTGATGTAACAAGTTTCACTTTTGCGGTTTTTAAAACCCTGTCGCAAACCTGAAAACCCCTTGCTATGCTGTTTAGCTCAATCATTCCTATAGCGTGGCTCATATCAACTTCCTATTATAACAAAGTTATTATTTACTTTATTAACTATTCCGTTTACGGGAGAATGAACGGGAACACATAATGATTTTTCTTCGCACTTTGAAATTACCTCTCCCTTTGAAACCCTTTCACCTTCTTTAACTATGGGGATAGAGGGTGCTCCGATATGTTGTTTCAAAGGGATGATGTACTCCCCCTTGTATTGAAATTCACCTGTAAATTCAGGTTTTACGTCTAAATGAAGTATTCCCAATCTTGCCATAAGCCTCTTTGTGGGAACCTTTTTGGCTTCGTTAAAGGGATCGGCTTTATGTTCGGTTTTAGGAATATTATATTCCCCCAGCTTTTCCCTGAAGTATGCGTAAACCCTTTTAGGCGATAACCCGAATGGGCATGAGAACATTGAACAAACTCCGCATTGACAACATAAAAATGCAGCTTGCGCTATGTGGGAGGAAGAGTCTAAACCGTAATTTAAGGTTCTCATTATCATATGAGGCTCTATCTTGTGCCCTAAATTATGCCTCGGACAAAGCACGGTACACTCGGTACATTGACAGCATGCGGCTTTTGAAAACCTTGTTAGTGTCTCAAAAGATGCAGTTTTTTCCCTGACGGCAGGGTTGTTTTCTTTTAAAAACACTAATGCGCCTGTGGTTTTTGTTACAACATCTTCAGGGGTTTTGACTTTTCCCATCATTACCCCGCCTTCAATTAAAACGGTTCCTTCTTTAGGTTTTGCATAATCAATCAAGGCTTTGAACGGGGTTCCTATTTTAACAATTGCAACAAACGGATTTTCAACCTCTCCCACAACCGAAACAAATCTTTGATAGACAGGCTCATTGTTTTCAACGGATTTTGATATTTGAGCAAGGGTAAGCGCATTGTTTACCGCAACATTTACATCTATGGGGATTCCCTTTTGAGGAACAATCCTTCCCGTTACATCGTGTACAAGGGATTGCTCGTCTCCTGCAGGGTAGTAGTCTCCTAAAATAAATAGTTTTATATTGTTCGCTTTTTGCTTTTTTATCTCTTCCTCAATTAAAGGAAAGAGAGCGTTTCTTTTCTTTTTTATTGCAAAGTATCCCTGTTTTGCACCTGTTGTTTTCATTGCTATTTTCAAGCCTTTGATTATGTCTGTGATGTTGTTTTTTATTACATAGTAATCTGTGTAAAGAAGGGGCTCGCATTCGGCTGCATTGCATATGTAAGTGTCAGGTTTTGATTGAAGTTTAACATAGGTTGGGAAGCCCGCTCCCCCTGCTCCTACGATGCCTGCGTTTTTTACTTTATCAACAACGCTCATTTTATTTCCTTTCCGTCAATTACAAAACTGTCAACAATACCTATAATTGCCGAATCAACGGGGCAGTCTTTCATTCCTTCAGCCATCCTTGCGGAACTGCCCTGAACGACCAGAACATACTCTTTATACCCTGCGCTAACCGTGTCAACCGCAACAAGGTAATCTTTTTTTTCTTTAAGTTTTTGGTCAACCGGTATAACAACCAATAGTTTTTTCCCGAAAAGTTTAGGGTCTTTTCTTGTGGCAACTACCGTTCCGCTTACCTTTCCTATAAACAATATTCCGCTCCCTCAATTTTTCATTGTTATTATATCAGGAAAAGTGTTTTTTTATGCTTTCATTTATTCAACAATTCCGGGATTAGGAGTGTCCGCTTTGAATAATGATTTGTCTGCGCTGTTTTCCCCTATTTGTCCCGTTTCAATCTCCCTGAAGTTAACCCTTTGCAGGCTTTTGCCTCCGTTTCTCAAGCCGTCGTACCAATCAAGGTCAAAGGTTAAGGCCTCCTCTATATATTTATCGGGAGTAACAAGGTAAAATATCCTCTGTTGGGTGGGGTGAGGGTTGTTTGCAAACCAGAAGTCATTCTCCGATTTTAAGTATTTTGCGTTTTGAGGCATTGACGGGAATAGATTTCTGAAATCACTTTCGTTTATTGTGCTTATTACACAGACCTCTCCCGGGTTTAAAACAAAATCATTCGAAGTAAGAGTGTCATAACCGGTGCTTTTATCAAAAGTGAATAGCCAATTTTTCAGGTTAACAGGTTTTTTGCCGAAGTTTTTTATTTCAATAAACTCTTCCCCTGTATCTGTTTCGTTTCCGGGCGGGTCGGGGTAAGCTTCTGTTATCACTATTCTGTTTTTGTGGTAATGAGACCATAGGTTTATTCTTCTAATCCTTGCTGACGCTTCCGCTTTAACCCATTGTTCAATTTTAAGTATAGGGTTTTCATTGTAAAGGTACCTCTTTGCAAGCCCGTTTCTTAAAAGTTCTACATTTAATATCCTTCCGTTTATTACGACAACTCCGAGGACTCTGCCATAATGGTCTCTCTGGTAATCAGGGTCTGAGGCGCAGTAAATATACACGCTTTGACCGTCAACAAGGTTTTTTGTATAATGATATGCATCTTCAGCGTAAGGTTCGGGGTCGTAAATCCAATCTCCGTTATCGTCTTTGTACCTCTCTTCGGGGGTGTTAATCCCGAGCATTCTTATTCTCTCTGTTTCTCCGTTATCGTCTCGTTTAACTTCTATTGTGTCTCCGTCATTTACATAGGTTACTTTGCCTGTGAAATTTGTTGCTTGAGAGAGGTTTAAATACAGGGATAGGGTGTTTTGTTTTGGGATTATTTCCGATTTTGATACGAAACAAAATATAAAAACAATAATAAAATAACTAATCTTCTTCCGAGAGTTCAACAATTTTATCTCCTATTTTTTCTATCGGCAATTGATAGTCATGAAGGTTATTAACGGCAATTTCCTTGGGCATTCCGTAGACTACGCACGATTCCGGCGATTCTATTATTACTGTCCCGTGGTTTCCTTTTATCTTTTTAGCTCCTTTAACCCCGTCCTTTCCCATTCCCGTTAACACTATTGCTAAAAGTGATTCCCTGTAGTAAGAAGCCGCACTTTCAAAGGTTATGTCAATTGAAGGGGTATATAGGTCGCTTGATTTTGATGGCACGATATCTATTTTTCTTCCCGTAATTATCAAATGGGATTCTCCGGGGCAAATGTAAACGAAATTTTCTTTTAATTTATCGCGGTTGTTTGCTTCTTTAACTTCGTATTTCTTTACTATATTATTTAATCTTTTTGCAAAAAGAGAGGTGAAATTCTTCGGCATATGTTGACAGATAACGATAGGGGTATTTATTTTGCCGTCTATGCTTTTAAGAAGTGTTTGTATGGCGGTAGGCCCCCCGGTTGAGGCTCCGATTATTATCAGTTTATACTTTAACTTTTTGTTTTGTTCTTCCCTTGTCTTTGTTTGGAGATGATTTTCGGCAGTGATTTTAATTTGCCTTGGTTTTGAATTTTTTAAGATTTTTAATTTTTCTACAAATTTTTCTTTAAACTTTGAGGTAATGTAATTTTCTTCTTTTCCTAAAAAATCTATCGCTCCGAGTTCAAGCGCTTTGAGAATATTATTTTCAGTGTAAAGAGAGGAAAATATCAAAACCGGTATGGGATTGTTTTTCATTAACCATTTTAGGAACGTAAATCCTCCCATTCTCGGCATTTCTAAATCTAATATGCATGCGTCGGGTTTATTTTTTACTGTTTGCTTTATGCCTTCTTCTCCCGTGGTGGCTGTTATGATTTCCGAAAATAATCCACTTTTTAAGGCTATAATTTTAATTTCGTTTCTCGTTACGTCCGAATCTTCAACTATTAACAGTTTAGCCATAATTTTTTCCTGAAGTAAACTAAGTTGTTTAATTCCACTTTGTAAAAATTTGTTTCATTTTTCATAAAAGGCAAATCCGATTTTCCTAAAATTAAAAAACCGTTGTTTTTTAACATTTTACAAATTCTTTTCAATATCAATTTAATGCTTGCTTCTCTCAAATAAATTAATAGGTTGCGACATAAAATTATATCATATTTGCGGTAAGCCTTAAAGGTGGCGAGGTTTGCCGTTATGAAAGAAGCATCTCTTTTTAACTCATTATTTATTATATATTTGTTATTTTGTACTCTGAAATATTTATTTTTTATTTTGTAGTCTGCTTTGTTAAGCGAGTATTCGTTGTAAATTCCCCTTTGGGCTTTTTCTATTGCTCTTTCTGAGATGTCCAATCCCGTAATAAATATATTATTTTTAATGTTTTTTTCCTCGGCAAGTATCTTTAAAGAGTATACCGTTTCTCCCCCTGCACAAGGGGCAACAAGCACATTTTTTAAAGAGTGTTTTTTTATAAGTTGTAATGTTAAATCAAGGTAGTCTTGTTCCCTGAAGAAAAAACTTTCTACCGGAATGAATATATCTAAAAATGAATTAAGATACCTGTTGTCCGATTTTATTACCCTTTCTGCGAACTCAACATTGTCGGGGGTTATATTAAATTTTTTTAAAAACCTTTCAAGCCTTTTTGCAATTAATGTTTTTTCCGGATTGATTTGGCAACAGGTAATTTCTTCAAAGATTTTCACATAGTCGTTAAATGGGAAATAATACGGTTTGTCCTTCATGGTTTATCAATTCCTCATAGTCTACAACAGAGACCGCCCTGTCGTTAATATAGAATATTTCGGATAAAAACGGCGATTTGATTTTTTTATCTCCTCTTTTAAATTGAACCGCGTTAAATATTCCGCCTAATTCGTCCACGGGCAAAGATACCATATGGTTTAAAATAATATAAAAATTGTGTTTTTTAGGTTTGATCTCAAAATAATAGTTAGTGTTTAAAACCGCAATTGCTTCGTTTCTGTGTAAAAGTATTCCTAATATATGCGGTGTGTCAACGGGAATAGCGAAAAAGTGTGAGTGTTCTATAATTTCTTTTATATGTTTGGTGTTTACGGCGAAGAACTGTTCGTTGATTTTAAAAATTAAAAGTTGTGAATTTGATTTTTGTTTCATACTTTTTCTTCGTTTATTCTACTAATTGGTTAATGTCTAACACGAAGCCGATCTTATCGTTTTTATACCTGCAAACCCCCGAGAAAAGCGGGAATTTTTTTAATTTCCCCTTAAAGGGAATAATGGTTTTTTCCTCGTGGTCTATTATCTTATTTACGAGGACGCATATGTTTGTGTTTGCAAAGTTGACGGTAATGACATTAAGAAAAGAGGAAAAAATCGTTGTTTTGTTTAAAAGTTGAGGGAGGTTAATTAAAGGGACGGGAGAGTTGTCGCATTTGTAATAAGTTTTGTTATTTAAGTAAATAAGCCTATCATTTCGGAATTCTTCAATTTCGGTAATTGCAAATTCCGGAATACATATTGTAAAGTCGTCAACTTTAGCAAAGAACAACGGCATTATTGCTGTTGTTAACGGCAATTGCAGGGTAAACGTGGTGCCTTTCCCCTTTTCGCTTTTAATAAAGATATCCCCCCCTATTGAGGTTAGGGTAGCCTTTACAAAATCAAGGCCGATTCCTCTTCCGGATATCTTTGATGTATGTTCTTTGGTAGAAAATCCCGGTTTGAAAAGGAATTGAAGCAATTGCTCCTCTGTAATGTTATGATAAATTTCGGTTAACCCTAATTTCTGAGCCTTCTCTTTTACCTTTTTTAAATCAATGCCGTTTCCGTCGTCTTTGAATTCAATGAAAACCGAATTTTCGCTTTGATATGCGTTTATTGTTACTTTGCCTTCTTCGCTTTTTCCTTTTTTTACTCTTTCCGCCGGAGGTTCAATGCCGTGGTCTAACGCGTTTCTTGCAAGGTGGATTAGCGGGTCAATGAGAATGTCAATTATAGGTTTGTCAATCTTCGCGTTTGCCCCTTTAATCTCAACCTTTACCTTTTTGTTAAGTTGTGCCGCCGTTGTTTTTAAAGTGTCTTCAACAATCTGGAAAAGCGGCCACAGGGTAACTAACCTTAAATTTACAATGTTTTTATGCAGGTCGCTTATTTTTTTGTTTAATAGTGAAATAAAAAAATCAAGTTTTTCAAATTGAAATTCTTCCGTAACCTCTTTTGCTTTATTTATCAACTCGTTTTTAGTGGTTTCAAGTTCGTCAATATCCCCTAATAGTTTGTCTATTTGAGAAGATTCAATCCTTAATACGGGAGATATTTTTAAACTTTTTTGAGTTTGTTTAAATTCCGGAGGCTCTATAATTTCTGTTTTTAAAAGTATTGAAACCTTGCTCTTTTTCCCGCATTTTCTCTTTAACTTGTTTTTTTCTAAGTTGGAGGCATAAACTATAGCAAATTCAATCTCTGAATTGTCGTTTTTTAATTCTCCGGGAACCAGAGCGATTACTTCCCCTTTTTCTTTTAATTTATCGGTTATTTTTTCTATATCATTTTCAAATGTTTCAAAGTTTAGTGTTTTTTCGCAAAGCATTATGCTTTTTCCTTTTTTTACATTAACATAGATTCTGTTTTTTTCACTATCTGTGAAGGTTTGGGTCAACTCTTTAGGCAATTTTGCAAGGATATATTCTAAATCTGTCTGCTGTATTTCTTTTTTTTCCGCAAGTATCTTGTTTATTGTCTTTTTTATATTGTCTATCTCCTTTTTTTTGATTTTCTCTCCGTTTAGTCTGTTTGTTATGAGTATATGAGTGTTGTAAATTAGGGTTAAAACTTTTTGGCCTAAATCAAGTTTCCCGTTTTTTATCTCGTTAAATACCTGTTCTAACGAGTGAATAATGT
>JALWHA010000146.1:0-367 GCA_027038695.1 Acidobacteriota bacterium | reverse complement strand
TATGTAAGATTCTGTAAAGTTCATTTATTTCTTCAATCTTGTTTTCGGTTAAGGGGTCGCTTTTCTCACATTCTTTAATTAATTTGTAGAGTTTTTCGTTTAATTGTCTTATTTCATTAAATATCTCGTTTTTTTCAGTCATCAATAAAACCTTAACAGATTAGGCAATTTGTAAATAATTGTTTTCCCTTCAAGTATATCAGTAAATCCCGTTTCGGTTAAGCAGTTTTTCTCTTCAAAACTTAACCCTAATAAATATTTTGATTTTATAATAAGAAGGTAGCACGCAGGAATAAAGTGATGGTATTTTACCGGGTCGGAAAAAGCCCACCCGTAGCCCGGGTAATATATTTCAACAATAGCGTGC
>JALWHA010000145.1 GCA_027038695.1 Acidobacteriota bacterium | reverse complement strand
ATCCTTTCAATTGTGGCAATAGGACTTGTGGCAGCCTCAATGTCCACAATAGACACCTGTTTAAATGTTGCGGCAATGACTTTGTCTTATGATTTAAAGAAGAAGAAAAGCAAGAAGTTTAACGTAGTTTCAATATGGATAGCCTCAATTTTAGCCGCACTTTCGGGAATCTACTTTGACTCATTAAAAGACGCATTCTACCTTTCAAGCGGTATTTTTTCAACAACGCTGTTTATTCCTGTAATTGCTGCATATTCAAAGCGAAACTTTAAAAAAGGAGTGGAAGCGGTGCTAATATCCGCACCCTTTGCCACAATATTCTTTTACCTTCTTGAGAAGCACAAGGTTATTCAAATCCCCGACGCAAACGGCATAGGCTATATACTCATTTCAATGTTTTTTTCAGTAATTGTTTTCTTTCTTTTCTCAAAAAAGAAATAACAAAAACTTGATAATAAATGTCAGGCAATAGTATGTTCACTTTTTTCAGGATGGGATATGGACACCTGTTACCTTATTGTTTATTGCTTATCACCCACCCTTTATCTTTTTTAAAAAAATGTTTTGTGTTATTATTTAAGATGAAATAAATTAGGAGGAAACTATGAATAGAGAAGCGCTCGGCATGGTTGAAACCAAAGGCTTAGTCGGAGCAATAGAGGCTGCTGACGCAATGGTTAAGGCGGCAAATGTGGTTTTAATCGGCAAAGAGTACATCGGAGGCGGTTACGTAACCGTTATGGTCAGGGGAGACGTAGGCGCTGTCAAGGCATCAACAGACGCAGGCGCAGCAGCAGCAAGAAGGATAGGGGAACTTGTTTCCGTTCACGTTATCCCGAGGCCTCATTCGGATGTTGAAAAGATTTTGCCGGATTATAAGGAGAAAAAGGGTAAATAATAGGCTCCAAGAATAAATTATCTGGAGATTGTAATGCTTGACTCTATTTTTGAAAAAGCCGAAATTGCCGGAAGCATCCTTGAAGAATACTCTCAGGAAGAGGTTGATAAGCTTGTTGAGCAAATTGCAAAGGACGGGGAAGCTAACGCTTTAAGGCTTGCGGAACTTGCTCACAATGAAACAGGATACGGTAAACCCGAAGATAAAAAGATTAAAAATATACTTGCTACAAAATTGTTATGGGAATCAATAAAGAATGTTAGAACAGTTGGGATTATAAAGGAAGATACGGTTAATAAGATTCTGGAAGTGGCGGCTCCCGTCGGTATTGTTGCCGCTGTTATTCCTTCTACAAACCCGACTTCAACAACTTTGTACAAGGCTATCATCGCATTAAAAGGAAGAAACCCGATTATCTTTTCTCCACACCCCGCCGCAAGGGGTTGTATTAAAGAAACGGTTGATTTAATCAGGGAATCTTTGAAAAAGGTGGGGGCTCCCGTTGACGCCGTTCAGGTTCTTGAAAACCCTACAATTGAGTTGACCAAGCAGATGATGTCACATCCTAAAACAGGGGTTATTCTTGCTACAGGGGGTTTGGGGCTTGTAAAGGCGGCCTATTCTTCAGGCAAACCTGCATACGGTGTCGGACCGGGCAATGTTCCGATTTTTATTGAGAGAACTGCCGATGTTGAAAAGGCGGTAGGAGACGTTATTGCGGGTAAGACTTTTGATAACGGCACTGTTTGCGCTTCAGAGCAGGCTATTGTTGCTGATAAGCCTGTTGCAAAGCAGGTTGTGGAGGAGTTGTTAAAGAATAACGCTTATATTTTGAAGGGCGACGAGATAGATAAGGTTGCAAAGGTCGTGGTAACTGAAAAGTTTTCTGTAAATCCAAAGATTGTGGGAAAGCCTGCAACCTATATTGCAAAACTCGCAGGGGTTACCGTTCCCGATAAAACGGTTGCTTTAGTGGCACCTTTAGACGGGGTAGGGAAGCAGTATCCCTTATCTGTTGAAAAACTCTCTCCCATTCTGGCTTTATACATTGAGGACGGCTGGGAAGCGGCTTGCAAAAGGTGTGTTCAACTGTTGAAATTCGGCGGATTGGGACATTCTTTGGGGATTCACACAAGAAACAAAGAGGTTTTGAAGCAATTTGCATTAAAAAAGCCTGCCTCAAGGATTATAGTAAATTCCCCGACTACTCACGGGGCTGTCGGTTACTCAACCAATTTGATGCCTTCAATGACTTTAGGTTGCGGAACTTTAGGAAACAATATTACAAGCGAAAACATTACAGCAAAGCATTTGATAAACGTTAAAAGGGTTGCTTTTGAAACCAATCCCGTAAATAAAGGCAAGTTTTCCCCTTACGATTTTTACTTTAACGGGGTAAAAACTTCAACTATTGAAAATATTATTGAAAGCAAACTGGGAGAAATTAGTCAACCGGAAAGCGCAAGGGTTGAGGAAGAAATTTATGATTTTGTATGTGAAGAGGATGTGAAAAAGGCTGTAAGGGAAAACAGGAAGATTTTGATTAACGATAAAACAATGATTACTCCCCTTGCGTTAGATGAGGGTAGAAAACATAATATTTTTGAGAAGGTATAAGTTATGGATAGAGAAGCGTTTGTTTACAAAGTTACCGAGATTGTCTTCAAGCATTTCGGTAAATACGGTTCCGAAAGTGTTAAGCAATGTGTTAGGGAGTTGTTAAGGACTATTGAGCCTCAAAAGGACTCTCTTGAGGGGGTTGCCGATAGGGAGAACAAGGATACCGCAATTATAACGGTTTTCGGTGAAAGTAAACCGGGTATTATTGCGGGAATTACAGGCATTTTGGCGGAGCATAATGTTGATATTACAGATATAACCCAGACTCTTTTAGGCAAGAATTTTGCCATGATTGTCATTGTTGACCTTTCTACAAGCACTGTGAATTTTACAGATTTAAAAGAAAGGCTTGCCAAAAAGGGTGAGGAGTTAGGGGTTGCTGTATTCTCCCAGCATCAGGAACTTTTTAATTCAATGCACAGGATTTAGACTATGTTAGGTAGTTTTAATACAAACGAGATACTTGAAACAATCAAGATGATACGTATGGAGCATCTTGATATCAGGACAACCACTATGGGGATTTCCCTGTTTGACTGTATTACTTCGGACATAAATACAACCTGCGACAGGATCTATGACAAGATTATGAAGTATGCGGGGAACCTTGTTACTACGGTTAAGCAGATTGAGGAAGAATTTGGGATTACAGTCGCAAATAAAAGGCTTTCAGTTACCCCCGTTTCTTTGACAGGGGGAGTTTCAATAACACGGGACGGCTTTGTGAAGATAGCAAAAACCCTTGATAAAGCCTGCAACGAGATAGGGATTGACTTTTTAGGCGGTTATTCCGCTCTGGTGCAAAAGGGTAGTACTAATGTTGAAGAGGAGTTTATAAACTCTATTCCAGAAGCGCTTGCGGTAACAGAGCATATCTGCTCTTCTGTCAATGTTGCGTCAACGAGGGCGGGAATCAATATGGATGCTGTAAAAAAGATGGGCTTTATCATTAAAGAGATGGCTGAATTAACCAAAGACAGAGGGGCGCTTGCAAACGCAAAATTTGTGGTTTTTGCAAACGCAGTTGAGGATAACCCCTTTATGGCAGGGGCTTTTCACGGCGTGTCTGAGCCTGAATGCGTAATAAACGTAGGCGTATCCGGGCCCGGTGTGGTAAACGATGCCGTTAAAAAAGCGGGAGATGTTGATTTAGGCACATTGTCCGAGATTATAAAGAAAACAGTGTTTAAGATAACAAGGGCCGGAGAATTGATAGGCAGGGAAGCGGCAAAAAGGCTTGGAGTAAGATTTGGAATACTTGATCTATCCCTTGCACCGACACCTGCGGAGGGGGATTCCGTTGCCGAGATTTTAAAGGGTATAGGCCTTGAACACCCTGGAGCACCCGGAACAACGGCCGCTCTGGCAATGTTGACTGATGCCGTAAAAAAAGGCGGGGTAATGGCTTCTTCATATGTAGGCGGTATGAGCGGAGCATTTATACCTGTTTCAGAGGATGCTGGCATGATTGAGGCTGTTAAGTTAGGTGCTTTGACTTTAGAAAAATTAGAGGCAATGACTGCGGTTTGCTCTGTTGGGCTTGATATGGTAGCCGTACCGGGAGATACTCCCGCTGAAACCATTTCTGGATTAATTGCCGACGAGATCGCAATAGGCGTGGTAAACGGAAAGACTACTGCTGTCAGGGTTATCGTCCCTCCCGGTGCAAAGGTAGGGGACGAGGTTCAATTCGGCGGGTTATTGGGAATGGCTATTATTCAGGATATAAATAAATTCTCCCCTAAAGTTTTTATAGATAGAGGGGGAAGAATACCCGCGCCTATTACCAGTATGAGAAATTAATTTGAAAAACATAAATGATATGACTGAAAAAGAACTTATAGTAAGACTGAAATCCGGCGATGAAGAGGCATTTAATGTCTTTTTTGAGAGATACAAAAATACCATATATAACTTCGGGTTAAAGTTTTGCGGCAACAGGGAAGACGCGTCCGATATCTTACAGGAAACCCTGATTAACGCTTTCAGGTATATTAAAAACTTTA
This sequence comes from Acidobacteriota bacterium, assembly GCA_027038695.1. Classification (GTDB taxonomy): domain Bacteria; phylum Acidobacteriota; class Holophagae; order Thermotomaculales; family Thermotomaculaceae; genus Thermotomaculum. The sequence continues at coordinate 7,685 of JALWHA010000145.1, read as the reverse complement.
AGGGAGAATCAAAATTATCCACCTGGCTTTACAGAATTGCTTCCAATGCCTGCCAGAAGAAGAGGGTTTCTGAAAGGAATATTGTTTCTTTTGACGACCTGGAAGACCATCAGATCCATTCCCTTAACAAACATAATGAGAACCCACATATTACTTTTGAAAGAAAAGAGATTGCAAAATTGATCCAGAAAGCAATCTTGCATCTTCCTGAGAATTATAGAATCCCTTTGATTTTAAAGGATATAGAAGGGTTAAACCATCAGGAGATAGCCGAGGTTATGAATATTTCCGTTACAAACGCAAAGGTGAGGCTTCATAGAGCAAGACTGATGCTTAAAACTATCGTGGAAAAACTTTTAAAGGAAGGCAACAATGGATGAAAAGTGCAAAAAAATTCTTGAATGCCTATCTGATTATATGGACGGAGAAGCATCGGAAGAATTGTGTAAAACAGTTGAAAGGCATATTGGTGAATGTAACGAGTGCAGGTGTGTAATGGAAAGTTTAAAGGTTACAATAGAAATGTTGCATTCCCTTCCTGAAGAAAAAATACCTGAAAATTTGGAAAAATCCGTTCTGAACAAACTGAAAAAAATCCTCTTTAAATAATTTTGATATAATGTTATTTAGAACAATCTGAAGGTTACTTTATTATGAAAAAAAGAGATTTCTTTCTTTTAGTCCTTATCTTTTTGCTTACCGTTGTTTTTACTATAAATAATCCTGGTATCTTAAAAACTTCAAGAGTAGTTCACTACCAACATATAATTGACGAGAGTGTTCCATATTTTATTCACACTTTGCAAAATGGGGATTTTAGTCAATCGGAAAAATGCTATAAAAAATTAAATAAAGTAGGTATCCCGGTAACCTTGTTTAATCTGACTATGGACCCTGTTGTATGGAACGATGCGGCTTTAAATTATAGAGGAAAGTACGTTATTGTTAAAACCGTTGATATTTTAGGCAACCCTATAGGATATGTAGGCATAGGCAAGCAACCGGTAACCGCTAAAAAGCGAGATTACCTTAACCTTTGGATTTTTCTGATTGTTGTTTTTTTTATAATTTCGTTTTCTTCTTTTAAACCTTTGAATGTTTTTTTCCTCTTTGTTCTTATTTTTGTTTTTGTATTTACTAAAGAATTTTTGCCTGTTGTTATGTTCTTTTCCCTTCTATATTTGCTTTATGCCAATAGGTATATTAGCGAATTTCTTGCTTCTTTGATCTTTTTTTCTTTTTCTGTTGTGGGTTTTTATAATTTTTTTCAGAATCCGTTTGTTTTTCATAATTTAATTACTTTTTTCAGGCACGGGGACTTTTTCAGATGTTTTATTATAATGATTTTATCTTCTGCTTTCTTTTTAATGCTTAAGCCTAATAAGTTTGTCTTTCTCCCTGTTTTGCTGACTATATTTTGGGGAGTTCCTGTTTTTGCGTTTTCTTTGATTCTTTTTGCTTTGTCTTTTATCTCAAAAGAAATGATATCGGGGGTTTTATTAAAGTTTCTCCTGTTTGCTGCTTTTACGGTATGTTTCGGGTATTTTTATTCTTATTACAGGGTTGCCGATTTTGTTAAGAAAACGGATTTTTCATACTCTACGTTAAAGAAAAGGGGAAGGATAAAGTTAAACCATTATTTAACATTAGCAAGGACAAAGGGGTTTGCAAACTTAAAGGATTTTGTTTTAAGGAGCGGGTTAAAAAACGAGGATTACTATGCTGCTTATGTCAATGTGTTAGGAGAAGTTGTTGAACAATACTCAAACAATATTCCACCTGAGATGAATATTCCCGAAAATTTTTCCTATTCAAAGATAACGGTAGGGAATAGGCAAAGGTTTGTGGTTGCGGGAAGCGGAAAGTTCAAGGTAGGCAGGGTTGTGATCTATCTGGCTTGCGATGTATATTCGGCAGCGTTTATTAAACAACACTCTGAAATTTTAAATTACCTTTTGGTTAGTGACGGGAATAGCGGATTTTCCGTAAAGTTAAAAGGGGTTAATTATTTCTACCTTATTTCAGATACGGCGGTTATTTTTGTTTTTGGAATAATATTTTTCCTTGCATTTTCTTTCAGGCAGATCAAAAAAGGATTGTTTGGAAGGGTTATCTTTTCAATTTATTTGGGTTTTTCCGTTATTTTTATTCTTCTCGGTCTTTCGCTTTTCATATTCTCAAACAAGATTGCAGAAAAAGCGGTTAAGAAAAAACTTGCCTCCGATTTAAAGAAGGTTGAAGGTATTATTGAAGGGGAAACGTATGATCTATCCGATGAATATTTATTGAAATTAAAGGAGATGTTTGATCTGGACATAGGTGTGTACGGGAACGGAGTCCTTCAATTTTCTACAGGAAAGAAATCTGTAAATTTATTGATGCCATTTAAAGTATTTAACAGGATAAAGGAGGGGGGGGACCGAGTATATTTTTGGGGAAATACCGCTTATTCAAGTTTGAATATGCAGGATATTCCCTTTGCGGTTTTAAGTGTAAAAAGCGAGAGGGATATGGAGTCGCTATACGAGTTTTTAAGAATTACGGTTTTTCTTTTTTTCATTATATTTTTGGTCTCATATTTTGTTTCTTATGAGATTACAAATGGTTTTGTCTCTCCCCTTGTGGAACTTTCCGATAAGGCAAAAAGGGTTGCAAAGGGAGAGTTTGACGTTAGGGTTGAGTACACATCTGACGACGAAATCAGGGAATTGATAGATTCTATTTCTTTTATGGCTACCTCTTTAAAAAGGAATTACGACAGGTTAAAAACCATTATAGATAATGTTTCAAGCGCAATTATTTTAATAAACGAAAAAGGAGAAATCGTTTTATCAAACAAAACCTTTGACTTGATGGATGATAAATTAAAAAAAATAGCGGTTTCAGACAAAAAACCCCGTGAACTTGATTTTGAAGGAAAGCATTTTGAAGTTTATGAGAAAGAGGTTGAAGATAACTTGAAATTGGTGGTAATTGAGGATTTAACCGATGTGGTAAAAGCAAGTAAATTGGAAATTATCAACGATATTGCAAGAAAGGTTGCTCACGATATAAAGAATCCTTTAACCCCAATTAAGTTGAATATAGACTACCTGTTAACAATTTTAAAAAAGGAAAGCGGAAAGGTTGAAGAGATTTTGCCGAAAGTAGCCGAAAATATTTTGCAAAAAGTGGAAGAGTTAAAAAACATATCCTCTCACTTTTCAAATATGTTTAAAGCATCTAAAGATGTAAATTATGAAAAAATAGATATAAAGTTTTTTTTAGAGAATTTGTTGTCAACCTATCCCGGAGTTAAAACCAGGATTGAAGGGGAAAGTTGTTTTGTCATGGCAAGCAAGTTGAAACTTGAAAGGGTTTTTGAAAACCTTATAGAAAATTCAATTTCTTTCTCGCCGTCTCCTGAAATTAACATTTTAATTGAAGAAAAGGATGATTTCATAAAGATTGTTTTTAGGGATAATGGAAGCGGAATTGACGAAAAAAATACGGATATGATATTTGAACCCTATTTTTCTACAAGACAGGACGGTACGGGATTAGGGCTTTTCATAGTTAAGGAGTTTATGAAAGAAATGGGAGGGGAGATTAAAGCGTATCCTTCAAAAAAGGGAGGGCATTTTGAACTTAAATTTAGAAAAAATAATGCTTGAAGAGATTTTGAACGACAAAATTCACGGCTCATCTTTCTTGCTTAAAAAAACGGTAGAATTCCTGAAAGACAAACCTAACGAGGTTCAGTTAAAATATGCAAAAAAGATTGCTGAAAGGCACAAAGGCATGGCGTATTTTGTTAATTTAAAGAATTTTCTTGAGAAAGAACAAAAAGGCTATATAGAGTTTTACAAGGAAGTAAAAGAGGCTCAAAGAGAGGTTCTGGAAAGGTTTTTGCAGTATTCTGAAAATTTAAGTATTTCAGCAATTGCAACAATCAGTTATTCAGGCATTGTTAGAGACGCACTGGTTTCCCTTTATCAAAAAATTCCTTTCTCCCTGTTTGTTGGGGAGTCCCGTCCCGCAAACGAGGGGGTTAAATTTGCAGAACACCTTTTTAACAGCGGGGTAAAGGATATCACTTTAATGACGGATGCCTGCCTTTTTTCATGGATAGACCGGTACGATTTGATGCTTTTAGGTTGCGATTGTTTCACCGATAACTTTTTTGTAAATAAAACAGGAAGCAGGGCGTTAACCTTGCTTGCGGAATTTACAAAAAGGCCTGTAATTGTGCTTGCAGACAGGTTTAAAAAGATAAAAGAAAAGGACCTGGTATTAAAAAAGGGAGATGAAAACGAGATTTACACAGGCAATTTCCCTATAAAAGTTGAAAACCCTTACCTTGAGGCTGTTTATTTTACCGATAATGTTGTAATATTTTACTGATGAAGTTTTTAAAGAAATTATGGAAGATATTTGTAAATTTTCATAAAAAAGGACTTTTCACTATATCGGCAGCATTGTCTTACTATGCAATGCTTGCTATTTTCCCCTTTTTCATAATGCTTGTTTACTTTTCAACGGTGCTTTTTAAAAAAAACCTTTCAGTTGAAAAACTTGACTCAATTTTAAAACTCTTTCCCCCTTCCATATCAAACACTGTTGTAAAAAATTTAGATAAAATACTTCTTTCAGGTAAGGTGTTCTCGGCAATTTCGGCTATTTTTATAGTTTACTTCTCATTCAGAGTGTTTGCGGTTTTAGAAAAGGCTTTAAGCATAATCTACCATACAAAAGTAAAGAGAGGGTTCTGGATTGCTACCCTGAAATCATTTGTCCTGTTTGTGTTAACTGCTTTTGGTTTGCTTTTCCTCTTTTTAACCTCGTCAGTAATTTTTGTAATAAAGAGTAAATTTGAGAGCATTACCATAATAAATTCCTATTACGTTTTGCTTTTTTTTCAGGTTATTGTAGAAACCATGTTCTTCGCAATGTCCTACAAGTATATGTCTCACAAAAAGTTAAAATGGAAAAATGTCCTTACAGGCGCTTTTGTGGCCGCTTTTTTATGGGAGATTTTAAAGCACATATTCGGGTTATACATTGCCAGCATTAAACTGTACTTTTTGCTTTACGGCTCAATCGGTTCTATAGTTTTGTTGATGCTCTGGCTTTACTACTCTTTTCTCGTTTACCTTTTTGGTGCCGAAATTAGCGAGGATTTATAGGTTCATTTAAGCAAAAGATTTAAGGGATAGGGTGGTTTTGCTATTTTATAAGAGTGGTTCATGGCTTCTGTAATATAGTTTTTTGCTATTGCAATTGATTGTTTAAGGCTTTTGCCCAAAGCCAGGTTTGAGACAATTGCGCTTGAAAGGGCGCACCCTGTTCCCCTTGTATTTTCTGTTTCAAGTTTTTCCCCTTTAAAAATAATAAATTCGTTTTTTGTTAAAAACATATCGTAAGGCTCTTCAAGGTGGCCGCCTTTTATCAGTACATTTTCAAATCCCTTTTGTAAGAGTTCTTCCCCTAACTCTTTTTGATTTTCGGAATTCAGTTCTGTGATTTTTTGTGCTTCAGGGATGTTGGGGGTAATTAAAAAAAATTTATCCGAATTTTCTAAAATTGTATCTATCAAATTGTTATCCGAAACAATTCCTTCGGTTGATGTTTTTAAAACAGGGTCGTAAACTATTTTGGTTTTATGTTTATGTAAAAGGTTGATAAGAGTTTCCAATACTTCGGAGTTTCCTGTTAGCCCTATCTTTGCAAACTCCAGAGGGTAAAAGCCTAAAATAGATTTCAACTGTTTTTCAATCTTTTCTTTTTTTATGGGTTCAAACCCGAAAAAACCTGTAGAATTTTGATAGGTTAATGCGGTTATAACAGGCAGGGGATAAGTATTAAAAAACGCGCAAACCTTTATGTCGCTTGCAAGCCCTGCCCCCCCTGAAGGGTCAAGCCCCCCTGCAACTATTGCATTTTTTCTCATTTACCTTGCTATTGATTGAAACTCTTTGTACTTTAAATAATTTTTATTTGTTTGGTCAACAGGTGCTTTTGTTACAAGCAAGCTCATTACCCCCCTAATTTTGTTAGGGATCTTTTTTATATATCTTTTTAACTGATATCCCTGTAAATCACTGACATCAACCACAATAGTATTCTCTCCGACCACATTATCCTTTGCGTCATACCTTTTAATAATTAAAGTCAGGTATTTTAATATAGGTTTGGAATTCTTGTTTTCAATAGCAAACTCAACATTAAGATAAGCAGGGTCTCCGTTTTCGTCCCTTACAAGGTTAAAACCTAAAGTCTTCACAATGTATTTACTTCTCACAGAAATAAGTTCCTGAACAGGATCTTTTTCTCCGCATGAGATTACAGGCAAAATCAAAACCAATATTAATAGGGTAAAAAACTTTTTCATAACCCACCTCAAAAAAATTTTCTTCTCATTAAAATTATACCAGAGATAACAAAATCTTCCCATCTCAATTAAAAGAGGCAGGTGAGATAGATTGGTTGGGATAAGGGATAGAAGAGTAGTAAGAGATTGCTTCTCTTGTTTCTCTCCATCTTATTTAATATATATCAAAGGGTTTGATTCCGCCTGAATAGCCTTCGGGTATGTATGTGCAGAAAGGCTCTTCTTCGTATATGTCTCCGTAGACAGCGTATGCCCTTGCCCTGCATCCGCCGCATACCCCTTTGTATTTGCATGCCCCGCACCTTCCCTTGTAGTTTGAGAAGTCCCTTAACCCGCTGAACAACTCTCCGTTCCATATCTCTTCAAGGGATTGCTTAAATATGTTTCCGCCTGAAACGGGAAAGTATGAGCATGGCAGTACCTCTCCGTCGCTTCTTATTAAGCATATTGTCTGGGCTGCGACACACCCTTTGTTTGCCTTTGTTGAAAAGGTTAAGTCCCTTCTCTTTGCTGTGTTTCCCTCCTGTTGTTTTTTTTCAATGAATATTCTGTAGTAATGGGGTGCGCAGGTCGGCCTTACAAGTATTTCGTTTTCCTTCTGCTCAAGTTCATAGTGCCATTCAAGTATTCTGTCGTAGTCTTCTGGGGGTATTAACTCTTCCATTATCTCTTTCCCCCTGCCTGTTGGCACTATCATAAACATATACCATGCCGTTGCACCTAATTTTTTTGCAAGTTTGTATGTGTTTTCTATGTCGTGCATATTCCTTTTTGTAAATGAAGAGTTTATTAAAAAAGGTATATTGTGCTTTTTCAGGTATTCAATTCCCCTTAAAATCCCCTCAAATGCTCCATTGTGGTTTCTGAAGTTGTCGTGCACCTCGGCTGTGCTTCCGTCTAAAGAGAGGGAGACCATTTTTATTCCCGTTTCTTTCATCTTTTCGCAATGCTCGTCGTTTATAAGTGTGCCGTTTGTGGCTATGCACATTCTAAATCCCAGATCCGTTCCCTTTTGTGCAAGTTTGTACAGGTCTTTTCTTAGTAAAGGTTCTCCCCCTGATAAAACAAGAACAGGTTTGCAGAATGCGGCTATTTTATCTAAAACCCCTATTGCCTGTTCTGTGTCCATAGGCTCAGGCAGGTGCATTGTTGAGGATGAGCGGCAGTGAACACAGGAGAGGTTGCACCTCGGGGTTACTTCCCACGCTATCCATCTTAAATCACTTATCATCTTTTTCCCCCTTAAACTTTACTTCGGGAAAGAACAGCAGGTTTTCCTGTTCTTCTTCTTTTTTCTCTATAACAAATACCTTTC
>JALWHA010000144.1 GCA_027038695.1 Acidobacteriota bacterium | reverse complement strand
CCTACACAGTTGTCAATGCCTATTACCCTGCAATGCTTAAAGTATTCCCTGTATTTGCCCTCACCTGCCCCAGCGTCAAGCACAATACTTCCTTCAGGCAAACTCTCTGCAAACTTTTTAACCTCTTTTTCAACATCCCTGTGAAAGTAGTCAAGATAATGCTTTAATTTTTCAAGCATTTACTCCTCTTTCAGGTTTCTCAACCCCTCGCCTATTAAAACAAAAACAAACATAAGAAAATAGAATATTCCGTAATGCCTTAAATACTTCATTAAGATAAAAAACAAAGCGGGAAATACCACAAAAAAGTATTGATAATTGTAAACAGAGATGTCTTTTCTTTCCCTGTAAGCCTTTTTTGTCATTAAAAAAGAAAGAGCCATTCCCATTAGAATTACAAAGTTCATTGGCTTTAAAAGAAAAAGAAAGTTTGCGTAAGAAAAAAGCATTCCCGCTATTGAGCCTGATAAAAGCAAAAATACAGGGAGATTGTCTCTCTGGTGCCATACAAGGTATAAAAGGCTTAATAAGGCACAAACCCCTTCAAGCCAGTAAGCATAGCCTGAATAAGCCCTGTAATTAAAATATGCTATTGAAAAACCGCATGCCATTAAAAGAAGCAAAGATAAAACCTTTTTTTCCCTGAATGCAAAAACATAGAGTATAAAAATCGGCAGAGAAACAAAAAACATAAATTCAACAGCCTTTGGAGTAAAAAGATTACCCTCTTTATACCCTAAATCAAAGCCTAAAAGGATTAAAACAGCCCCCCCTAATGAGGGGGCAAGGGTTATAAACAACCCTTTAAACTTATTTAAAAGGGATTCCGTCATACTTTGTTCTCTCTTTGAACCATTCTCTTAATTGCTTAAATACAGGGCCAGGCTTACCGTCTCCTACAGGTTTTTTGTCAATGGTAACAACTGGAATCAACTCCGCTCCCGAACCTGTTAAAAACACCTCATCAGCAGAAAGGAAGTTTTGAACAACCATACCCTGCTCGTGAACTGGGATGTCGTGTTCCCTTGCAATCTCCATAATAACCTTTCTTGTAATCCCTTCAAGAATACCGTGATAAACAGGGGGAGTGTATAGTTCACCGTTTCTGACTGCAAAGATATTGTCTGCCGTACACTCTGTCACATAGCCTTCTGCATTTAGCATAATCCCTTCGTCCGCACCCATTCTGTTAGCCTCAATTTTACCTAAAATATTGTTCAGGTAATTCAATGACTTAAACATCGGATTTAACATATCAGGTCTGCTTCTCCTCGTTGAAACTACAACAACGTCAAGCCCTTTTTCATACCTGTCTTCAGGGTAAAGTGCTATCCCTGTGGCAATAATATAAATTGCCGGCTTTTCGCACTTTCTCGGGTCAATACCCAAATCCCCAACTCCCCTTGTAACAATAAGCCTGATATAGCAATCGTCAAGCCCTGTCCTTTTTGCAGATTCTAAAACAAGGTCAATCATCTCTTTTTTAGATACAGGCATTTCAAGGGAAATCCCCTTTGCTGAGTTGTAAAGCCTGTCAATATGGTCTTCAAGCCTGAAAACAAGGCCGTTGTATGCCCTTATTCCTTCAAAAATTCCGTCTCCATAAAGCAAACCGTGGTCAAAAACAGGGATTAAAGCCTCTTCCCTGCTTGAAACCCATTTTCCATCAAGGTAAACACTTAAAGCCATAACTCACTCCTCTTACTTTTTTATTTTTTTGTTTCACATAATTCCAGCAAAACTCCGCCTGTCGCTTTCGGGTGAACAAATGCGACAGACTTTCCGTGCGCACCCTTTACAGGCTTTTCATTGATAAGTTTAAACCCTTTTTCTTTTAAATCTTCAAGAATTTTTTCAATGTTTTTAACCTCAATTGCAATGTGGTGAATCCCCCCGCCCCTTTTCTCAAGAAACTTAAAAACAGGGGAATTTTCATTCAAAGGCTCAAGCAATTCAATGTTGCTCTCCCCTATTTTTAAAAAAGCGGTTTTTACCCCCTGCTCTTCAACAACCTCAATATGGGATACTTTTAACCCCAAAGCCTCATAAAATAGTTTTGATTCTTCAATTGACTTAACCGCAATCCCTATGTGGTCAATCTTCATCTATTTTTTCTCCTTAAATGAGACTCAAGGGTGTTTTTCATTAGCATTGCAATTGTCAAAGGCCCTACCCCGCCGGGAACTGGCGTAATAAAAGATGCCTTCGGAAAAGCCTCTTCGTAATTTACATCCCCTACAAGGACATAGCCTTTTTCTTTTATCTTTTTGAGTTTTTCATTGTTTTTTCCAAAAAGTTTTTCACCCTCTTCAATAGAGTCAACCCTGTTGACCCCTACATCAACAACAACCGCACCCTCTTTCACAAAATCACCGCTTACAAAGTAAGGCCTTCCTATTGCGGCAATTAAAATATCCGCCTGTGAGGCTACCTCTTTTAAATCCTTTGTCCTTGAATGGCATACTGTTACTGTGGCATTCTGATTAAGCAATAAAATTGCCATCGGCTTTCCAACAATATTGCTTCTGCCTATAACAACGGCATTCTTCCCTTCCATTTCAATCTTATACTCTTTTAGCAACTCAATAATCCCTCTCGGAGTGCAGGGAATAAAAGCGTCCTGCCCTGTAAACAATTTACCAGCATTTACAGGGTGAAACCCGTCAACATCCTTTTCAGGGGATATCAACTCAAGCATTTTCTTTGAGTCAAGGTGGGAAGGCAAAGGCAATTGCAATAAAATGCCGTCAATTTCGTCATCATTGTTAAGTTTTTCAATCAAAGACGCCAACTCTTCCTCTTTTGTATCTGCGGGAAGTTTATAACCCTTTGATACAAAGCCTAACTCTTTGCACCTTTTCTCTTTCATTCTCACATAAACGGAAGACGCAGGGTCATCCCCAACCAGAATAACCGCCAATCCCGGTTTAAGCCCTTCCTTTTCGCACCTTTCCTTAATATTCTCAAGGATTTTCTTTGAAAAAGCCTTTCCGTCCAATACTTCAGCCATTTGTCACCTCTTAATTTTAACTACACAAAAAGTTTAGCATAAAAAAAAACTTGTTTGAAGTTATGGAGCAAGGAAGTTAAAGGTCAAGAAAAGGCTTTTCTAAATGGTGGTAAAAGTAAACACGGGATTTTCTCTTTGAAAGCATGTTTAAAAAATGCTTTTTGGTTTTCAAGTTTTGCTTTAAATTCCCGTCAAATGCAGTCATAAAGTAAGGCTTTTCAAAGTGGTACAAAGTGGGAAACATATCCCCTGCAATAAGGTGCATTCTTTCGCCATAGGCAATAACAACGCTATGCCCATCTGTATGGCCTGGAGCGTGCAATATTTCAACTTCTTCGTTAATGGAAAAGGAATTATCAAACAAAATAGTGTCCCCGCTTCTTGAAAGAAAAGAGGCTATCTCTTTTTTGTAGAAAAACCTTGTCCTATCGTCAGGATTTAAGGCGTTTTCAAGTTCTATTCTATTGACATAGTATTTTGCATTTTTAAAAACAGGGATTAAGGTGTCGTACCTGTAATCAAAAGCGCCGCCTGAATGGTCATAATGAAGGTGAGTAAAGACAATGTCTGTAACTGCTTCAGGGGATATTTTCAATTTTGAAAGATTTTCCAATAACCTTTCTTTTGAGCCGAAAACCCCGCTGTCAACAAGGATTTTTCTGTCTTTGCTTTCTATTAAAACTACATTTAACCCTAATTTAATCCTGTTTTGCTCGTCAACAGTAAAGAATTTGCCCCACTTTTCTTTAGGGACAACCCCGAATATGCTTCCGCCGTCAAGTAGAAAAGGCCCCACATCAAAGAGATGGATTTTCAACGCAATACCTCAACCTTTTTTGCATTTGAGGGGTAAACATT
>JALWHA010000143.1 GCA_027038695.1 Acidobacteriota bacterium | reverse complement strand
TAATTCAAAAGGTTGAAGGGAAAAAGCATTATTACAGGCTTATCCCTAAAGTTAAGACAGAGGATATGCCTTTTACAGTGTTGAAAGTAAGGTTAAACAAAAAAGAGGATAAAATTTTAATGCTTGAAATTATTGACGAAACAGAGCAGAGGACTGTTTATGAATTTTCAAATTATATCCCCGGTTATAAACCTGATAGTTCTCTCTTTCAACTGGAGGCTGTAAAATGAAAAAACTTTTGTTTTTTGTGTTTGTGCTCTTTGCCGTTAACTCTTTTTCAATCACAATTAAAGGCTCCATTATGGATGAAGAGGGCAACCCTGTAGCCGATACCCCTGTTTTTTTTGTGATGAAAAAGGTCAAATTTTCTTTTAAACAGTTTAAACTTGTTGAAGTGGATTCAAAGATTGTTCAGACAAAAACAGGCAAGGACGGTTTGTATAGAATTGATGTTGACATAGACAAATACTTTAATAAGTTTTATGTGGATTTTGTCGGAGACGGTTTTCAGTATGCGAAGTTCCAGAAGCCTGAGCCTGAAGACATTACAAAACTTGTTGATAAGGGAATTGATATTGTGGTAAACAGGGTTTTTAAATATAACCCCAGATGGAAAGATGTTAAACTTGTTCTTGATTTAATAGGTAAAGGCTCACCATACTACAATGTATTAAAAGAGTACGGTTTCCCGGATGAAAGGGTTAAACTTGAGGACGGAAGCGAAAAATGGAAGTACTATGACATTAACAAGGAGATTATAATAGGTGAGTGAAGAGTTTGACCTTTCCACCCTTAACCCGTCTCAAACAGAAGCGGTTCTGTTTAACAACGGCAATCTGCTGGTATCCGCAGGGGCTGGAAGCGGTAAAACAAGGGTAATTGCCTATAAAATTGCTTATCTTGTTAAGGAGTTGTTTGTCCCTCAACAGAATATCCTTGCGGTAACCTTTACAAATAAAGCCGCAGGGGAGATGAAAGAGAGGGTTGAATCCCTTCTTGATTTAAACTACTTTTTCGGCCAGATTTCAACCTTTCACTCATTTTGTTTAAGGATTTTGAGAAGGGAAGCCCACTATTTAGGCTATTCAACCGATTTTGCAGTTTGCGATGCATATGATTCGCTTCAGGTTGTCAAAGAGGTTTTAAAAAATTCAAGGTTAAGGCTAAAGGAAAAGCCAAAAGTTGTACACGGCATAATTTCGGCATACAAAAATGGCAGGGAATTAAATCTTCCTCAAGATTTGAATGACGATTTAATAAACCTCATTTTGGAGAATTACAATCATTATTTAAAGGCAAACAATTTAATGGATTTTGACGACCTTTTGCTTAACACATTAAAGTTGTTTCATGAAAACGAGAGTGTTTTAAACTACTATGCGTCCAATTACCCCTTTATCCTGATTGACGAGTTTCAGGACACAAACACTATTCAGTATGAACTTGTAAAATTGCTTTCTACTAATTCGGTTCACCTATGCGTTGTCGGGGACGAAGACCAGAGTATTTACGGGTGGAGAGGGGCTGAATACAAAAATGTTTCAAGGTTTATTGAAGACTTTAACAATGTGAAAATTGTAAAACTTGAAAAAAATTACCGCTCTACAAAGGAAATACTGACAGTAGCAAACACTGTGATTTCAAACAATTTAAGCAGAATAGAAAAGAAGTTGTTTTCAGACAGGGAAGAAAAGGGTGAAATGGTTGTTTTCGGCGCTTTAACCCCTCAAGAAGAGGCTGAATTTGTTGCTGAAAGGGTTGAGGAATTGATTGAAAGGGGGGAATCCCTTTCCGAAATTGCGGTTTTGTACAGGGCGAATTACCTTTCAAGGCACTTTGAAGATTGGTTTTTAAAAAAAGGGATAGCCTACAGGGTGGTAGGCGGAATCAGGTTTTATGAGAGAAGGGAGATAAAGGACATATTAGCCTATTTAAGGCTTATAAACAACCCTTACGACAATGTTTCCTTTAAAAGGGTTATCAACCTTCCCAAACGGGGTATAGGGGACAAAACCCTTGAAAAGTTAGGGGAGTATTCTCAATCTCTCTACCTTGCAATTGACTTAATCCCTGAAAAATTTCCTAAATTTAAGGTTTTTAAATCATTTAAAAAAACTATTGATTCTTTAAAATCTGCAAAGTTTGACAATGATTTTTTTGACTTGCTTTTAAAAGAGGTTGATTATATTGAATTTTTGAAAACCGAGTACTTCGGCTATGAACTTGAATCAAGGATTGAAAACCTCTATGAGTTCAGAAACATTATAAAAGAGTACCTGCAAAGGGCTGAAAACCCTTCTTTAAACGAGTTTCTTGATTCAATTTCCCTTGCTTCAGACACCGATGAGATTACAAAAGATGCGGTTAATTTAATGACAATACACGCTGCCAAGGGGCTTGAGTTTAACAATGTTTTTATTGTAGGGCTTGAAGAGGGTGTGTTTCCCACTGCCCAGAGTTTCTCAACAGAGGAAGGAATTGAAGAGGAGAGAAGGCTTATCTATGTTGCAGTAACAAGGGCTAAAACAAATTTGTTTCTCTCATTTTCTCGCTCCAGGGGGTTTGGGGAAAGGTATTTTGAAAAGAGAAACCCTTCAAGGTTTTTAAAAGAAATTCCGCTTGAAAAGTTTGAAGTTTACGGTTTTTCCCCGTTTGCGACACCTGATTTTTCTTCTGCATCTTATTCTTCAAAACAGGATAACTTTTTCCCTGAAAGCGATACTACCTTTTCAAAAGGGGATAGCGTAACCCATTCAAGGTACGGAGAGGGCATTGTTATGAATGTGCTTGACGGTGGAAACAAAGCCATTGTCAAATTTAAAAGGGTAGGGATTAAGATTCTACGCTCAAATACTTTAAAAAAGGGGGAATAAATGTTTTTTTTATTCTTCCACAAGACAGAAGACAGGGTTATCAATACCCAGTTGCCGCCCTTTACATGCCCCAATTGCGGGGGAATTGTCAATACTCAAGAGGTTGTTAAACTTGTTCACAAGGGGTTTTTCCTCTTAATTCCTTATAAATTTACTTCTTACAAAGTTTTTTGTCCCAATTGCCGCAAAATGGTAAAATTACCTAAGGAGTTAAGGGGGTATTTGAATGATTGACATTGAAACCTATGTTGTAAACGCATTCTTTGTTAACAACCACCTTTTAATAGACAGGGAAAACAAAGAGATAGGCTTGATAGATGCACCGGGAGTTTATCCAGAGTTAAATGATTTGCTAAATCATGGTTATAAAGTTAAGTGGATTGTTTTAACCCACGGCCATATAGACCACATAGCGGGATTAAGGGATATTGTTGATTTAACAAAAGCACCGTGGTATATACACCCCAATGACTTAAAGTATCTTGAGCGTGCGTCCAGGGATATGTTTGCCTCTGTTTTAAAGGTTAAAGAGCCGCCTGAAAACCCTCTTTTTTTTAAGGAAGGGGACACCCTGTCAATTGGGGATACGGAGTTAAAGATTATTGAGACACCGGGGCATACACCCGGCGGGGTTAGTTTGTATTCCGAAAAGTATTCTGTTGTCTTTACAGGGGATACGCTTTTTAAACTCTCTATAGGAAGAACAGACTTGCCGGGGGGTGATTTTAACACATTGAAGGACTCTATTTTAACAAAACTCTATACATTGCCTGACAACACAGTTGTTTTTTCAGGCCACGGAGAAACAACCACAATAGGGTTTGAGAAGGAAAACAACCCGTTTGTAAGGATAGAGTAATGCAGGAAAAGAGAAAGCATAAAAGGGTTTATTTTTCCCTTGATGAGGATTTTTTTGTAGAAATTGAAGGCAAAGCAAGTTTTAAAGCAAGGCTTCTTTCATTAAGCGAGGGTGGGTTAAGTTTCTTTCTTCCTATAAAAAAAT
>JALWHA010000142.1 GCA_027038695.1 Acidobacteriota bacterium | reverse complement strand
AGTTGTTTGATTTTGTTTGCAATGTGGTTTTTTGCCTTTTGTTTTTTTAAAAGGGTGTTCACTATATTTGGCTTTAATCCATCCGTTTTTATGCTGCTTAACAGTTCTAATGCGATTTGGGAACTTTCCCCTTCTGATCTGTCAAGGGTTTTTATTAAAACAGAGTGTATCAACTCTGGTTTCTCCTTTGTATTTAGCAAAGTACTTAAGGTTTCTAAAATCGCAGTTTTAATATAGTCTTTTTTTGTGGTAAAAAAGTATTTATCTTCAAGAATTGGAATGTTTTTCTCAGCAATTCTAATCTTTTCATTCAATTCCATTATTGCTGGCTCAACATCAAGGTTGCTTGATATAAACTTTAATTCTTCAGGCAGCAACTCCTGTGTTTCAGTATGTAATAATTCATAATTGTTTTTTGCAGGCTTTTGCTCAAGAATTTCCATAAATTTGGCAAAGTCATAGGTGATTTTGAAATTTTCTTTTGAATAATCATAAATAAAATCGCTTATCTCTTCATGGTAAGTGTCAATAAATCTCCAGTATCCTTCATACTGTTCGCCGAGTGTTTCAAGTATTTCCTTCTTTATTGGCTCAACATTTTCCATAAGGTCTGGAAAGTAATTTTTATGAAATTTAAAGGATTTGGTTAGAAGAGAGTTCAATACTTTCCACGATGGAAGTTCATTATTTTGATATAAAAGAACAATATTTCCAGCAAGGGATTTTTTTATGTTGTCAATAAATTCCTTTTCCTCTTTAATTATCTTCTTTTTCATTCTGTTAATGACTGCGGATACATCTTTTTTTAGAAGTGGTTTTAAACTATCTTCAACAAGTGGCTCAAGTTCTCCCTTTATGTTTTTTGTAAAGACAAGTTCAACAAAGTCGCTGTCTTCAAATTTATCTCCAAAAAGGATTTTCTTGTCAAAATTGAGCACCTTTATCAATGCTGGGTCATCAAAAAGGTATGTTTTTAAAAAATATTTTTTCCAATTGTTGCACTTTTCAACAAATTCCTGTAAAAGGAAAGTAATAGATTCAAGAAGATTTCTTAACAACTCAGAGTTTGTAATGACGGTTTCTTCTTCTTCAGTGAATTTGACATTTTTCCTGTTATACTCAATTATCTTTTGAATTGTCTGTTGCACTTCGCTTTCAGTAAGTTTATACATATTCATCAATTCGCTTGAAAGTTTCTGGATTTCAAAGTCATCTTTATTAAAGATGGATGTGTGTGATGCAACAATCTTTTTGTTTTTTACTGCATCAGGATATCTTGAGATTACTGTTAAAATAAGTTTTGCAAGCCTTACATCTTGATTTTTTTTAAACAGTGGATTGTAAAGTTTTAACCTGAAGTTAACAAAGTTTTTTATAAAGTCTTTATTCTCATTTTCCTCAACATCAATATAATAAAGCCTTGCCCTAATAATTTTGTGTATCTGTTTTTTTATATCTTCACTCACATATTGAAGAAGATTTTTTGTTTCCTCTTGTAATTTGTCAACAGGCAATTGCTGTCTGAGTGTATAAAACTCTTCCCAGAATTCCTCAAGGGTTTTTATTTCCTTGAAGGTTTTTTCTTCTTTGGCATTATCTTGTTCCTTTGTTTGTTCAGAGATAGAGTTTTTTATTTTTGAGATAAACTTTTTGAAAAGGCTCATTTCAGGATTTCCTTTAAATTCTTAGAGGTTTTCATCTTAAACTGGGTGCTGAATGAGGGAACTGAGCCAGAATCTTCGTCAATATAGCAACTTAGTACCCTGTGCATTGGGAAAAAGACAGTTGAGGGGGTAATGACAACCTCATTGTTTTCATTGAGAAATGAATTAGCCCAATCGTTAAAAGAGTGAACATCAATGCCTCTTATTGTAATCCCTGCGGTGTTGATTTCAAGAAGAATTCCCAGCACCTTTTCCCTCGGGTTTTGAAGGTTAACCACAACAATACTTCCCTTTTTCATAGAAAACCTCATTTTTTTTAACTAAAATTATTATATAATTAACTTAATGATTTATCAATAAATTAACCTTTTTTGAGAGGTGAATATGAAAAATAAAATTCCTTTACATATTAAAATAATTATTGGGGTTGTTTTAGGTAGTTTAGGTGGAATGTTATTCCCGCAATTTTTTAACTTTGTAAAAATTTTTGCAGATTTGTTTTTAAGGCTTCTTAAAATGCTTGTTATACCCCTTATTTTCACTTCCATTGTCAGCGGGACTATATCAAGCAAAGATACCGCTTCAATAGGAAGGATTGGTGTTAAAACCTTTCTTTACTATATAACCACAAGTTTATTGGCAATTTTAACAGGGCAATTTCTGGTAAACCTATTAAAACCGGGAGTGAATGCTAAAATAAGCCCGCCTGAAAGTTTGAATTTACAACACCTTGCCTCTAATTTCAGTTATTCTGACATATTTTTAAAGATAGTTCCTGACAATGTTTTCAATTCAATGGCAAAGGGAGAGGTTTTGCCAATTATCTTTTTTGCCCTTTTAACAGGGTTTTTTATTTTGAAACTTAAATTGGAACACAAAAACTTTCTCACAGGTTTTTTTGAAGCATTCTATTCTTTGATGATGAAAATTACCGAGTTTGTAATTGAACTTGCCCCCTATGGTATCTTTGCATTGCTTTATAAGGCAACTGCCGAAAGCGGGTTAAAGGTTTTTAAAACACTTTTGTTTTACTTTTTAACTGTTTTATCCGGGCTTGCAATCCACTTTTTTATAACCTTACCTTTGTTAGGTTTTTTAATTACACGCAAAAACCCTTATATTTTTATGAAAAAAATGCTAACTCCCTTGCTTACCGCTTTTTCAACAAGTTCTTCTTCAGCCACTTTGCCATTAACCATTCAGACAATTGAGAAGAATGTGGGTGTGCCGAACAGGGTTGCAGGCTTTGTTTTGCCTCTGGGAGCAACAATAAATATGGACGGCACTGCCCTGTATGAGTGTGTTGCGGTGATTTACATTGCCCAGTGCTATGGTGTGCACCTAACATTT
Source organism: Acidobacteriota bacterium (assembly GCA_027038695.1). GTDB lineage: Bacteria > Acidobacteriota > Holophagae > Thermotomaculales > Thermotomaculaceae > Thermotomaculum. Next base: position 946 of record JALWHA010000142.1, on the reverse strand, counting down.
TCCCAGCAAACCGTTGTTGTAATTACCTCACTTCTTGTGTCAATAGGGGCGGCGGGCATACCTATGGCAGGGCTTGTAATGATGTCGGTTATTTTAAAGGCTGTGGGGTTGCCCCTTGAAGGCATAGGCTTAATAATTGCTGTTGACAGGTTTCTTGATATGTTCAGGACAGCAACAAATGTTTTTTCAGATTCAACAGGTGCTTTGATTATCTCTTACCTTGAAGATAAAAAGGATTGTTGCCCTTATCTCTGATTTGAGTATCTCCCTTTTTGTGTTAATATACAATGGAAAAAAATTATGGGAGATACTATGAGAGGGAGAGAGTTAAGAAAAAAGTTTCTTGATTACTTTAAATCAAAAGGGCATACAATTGTTAAAAGTTCTTCTTTAATACCTGCAAACGACCCCACCTTGCTTTTCACAAATGCGGGAATGAACCAGTTTAAAGATGTTTTTCTTGGAAAAGAGAAAAGGGATTATACGAGGGCTGCTTCCTGCCAGAAGTGTGTAAGGGCGGGGGGCAAGCACAACGACCTTGAAAATGTGGGGAAAACAGCAAGGCACCACACCTTTTTTGAGATGTTAGGAAACTTCTCCTTCGGGGATTACTTTAAAAAAGAGGCAATTGAATTTGCCTGGGAATTTATTACAGAGGTTTTGAAGATAGACAAATCAAGGCTTTATGTCTCCGTTTACAAAGATGATGACGAGGCTTTTGACATATGGCACAAACACATAGGAATTGAGAAGGACAGGATTTACAGGTTTGGCGAAAAAGACAACTTCTGGCAGATGGGGGAAACAGGCCCCTGCGGACCCTGTTCAGAAATCTTTTACGACCACGGGGAAGAGTATTCCTGCGGGAAGGATACCTGCGATGTAGGTTGCGATTGCGACAGATATGTTGAAATATGGAACCTTGTCTTTATGCAGTATAACCGAG